>DUKK01000121.1 GCA_013329355.1 Candidatus Poseidoniaceae archaeon
TGGGGGGGAGATCGGTCAAGAGAGGTGCGACTTAAGCAACAAGGCCATACTTACGCCCAAATTGCTGCATTGGGTGGTGGAATTAATTCCACAGTATCGATGACCAAATCTCTCTCAGTTGATGAACTATATCGGCTTGGCAAGAACCGCTTAACAATTGCGTTAAGGAATGGTAGCACATATGTTGAGACAAAATCTGGATATGGATTAGATAGCGATAATGAGTTAAAATTACTGAAGGTTGCGAAATTATTAGACGAGGAAAGGTCCTTGCCGGGAATCGATTCCACTTGGCTTGGTGCCCATGCAATTCCTGATAACCATTCACTGGAAACATATACTGAGGAACTCATCACTGAACAGCTACCTATCGTAGCCGAATCAGGCTTGGCAAGATCCGCAGATGTTTTTTGCGAACCTGGCTGGTTCGGTGTGGATGAATCGAAGGAAATACTTGTTGAAGCGCGTAAACACGGGCTCCGGTTGCGAATGCACATCGATGAGTTTTGCGATGGCGGCGGAGGTAGCTTAGCAGCTGAACTACGTGTTGATACTGCTGATCATGCTCACTATACCAGTGATGAGGCACGAGAAGAAATGAAAGCTGCAGAAGTTAATACTGGATTTCTACCTGGAACTCCATTCTCACTAGGTTCTAGCTGGCCAAATTTCCAAGCGATGGTTGAATTGGAGACTCCATGGACCATAGCCAGTGATTATAATCCAAACAATCAGGTGTTAAGTTTGCCATTTGCAGGATCATGTTTAGTACAACGCTGTGGAGTCGATCCGTTAACAGCCCTTACCGCTTGCACGGTCAATGCTGGTTACACTACTCCACACAAGTCCGGTAAGAGGCATGGAGTTATATCAGTGGGTAGTATGGCAAATCTGAACATACTGCATTCACAGCAATGGGAGTCGTGGTGTCTTACTCCAGGCCATTCACCTATTGATATGACAATTATGGACGGCATCTGCCTAAATCATGATTTATAATTATTAATTATTCAAAAAAGATATAATATATGTTCTGTAGAAAACTTGTGTAGGTGAAAATCATGCCATTATTGGAAACCATCGTTTGTCAAACAACAAAAGGGAAAGAAGCCAGGTTTGAACGAATGGTAAAGTCGCGCATTGAACTATCAAAACGCCAACGTGGGTGCCTTGCGGCCTGGTACGGCATTTCTAATACAGACGAATTTTTGTTTTTGATACAAATAACGTATGAATCAATCGAAAGATTTCATGAAGTAAAGAAATTAGTAGAATCGACCTTAGATCCCAAAGATGGTGGATTAGAATCATGCTTGACAGGCCCACCATTACTCGGGTTATTCGATATCGCAGGCGATTTGGTAAATCCAGGCAAATAATGTTATGCTACTTGTCGTATAACACACATTATGCGTCATCGATAGTATTTGGACTTGTTCAAAGCATAACGCATCGATGCAAATATGTCATTCAGTCCACTGTTTATACATATCTTATTGGTGTATTCCTTCAAGAATTGTATCATTTAGCACCTTATACCCCCCCTAAACAACAAAAATACGGCAAAATCTTGAATTTGAATCCTCCAAAATCGAAGTATTGATAATAATCCGATAAATCCCAAGTAATGTTTGTTATGTCTAATGTTTCTGGTTATTGTTTGAAATGCAAAAAGTATGGTCCGATAAAAAATGGAACTCTCATAACGATGACTAACGGTAGAACCAGAATGGCAGGTTCCTGTTCATTGGAAAATTGCAGCGGTAAGATTTCGAAAATTGTTAGTTAACTAACTAAACCGATGTGGTTTAATATACGCGATTATACGGCAAACATAGGGCTCGTGGTCTAGGGGTTATGACGTCGCCTTGACATGGCGAAGATCGAGAGTTCAATTCTCTCCGAGCCCACCATGAAAAACTCTTAATATTTTTTCAGCGAATGCTTATGCTTAATGCCACTGAAATAGCAAATAATAATAATTCATAATTCCTCAACTTTTGCTCGAACAACCTTGTGTTCATCAACCTTCTCGGAAGGCTCGGTATCGTCTTGGAATGAGAAGTCTGTCGAGCCTCCTTGCCAGTCTGTAACGTCTTCACTTTGTTCGAATTCCTCTTCAAGAATTTTTTGATTTGGACCCATTGAGTATGCCAACGGATTGATCTTTTGCAAATCAGTTTCTTGAGACTTTTCTTGTGGTGGTGGTGCATCTCTATCGACTAAATGCGCGTTAGAGTGAAAAGCTCCACACCCTAAGCATCGAAATGAGCCTTTTTTCTCAATGCTTCCACACACAGGACAAACAGCCATTCCGGTAAATTGGTTGAGAACGTCTTCAACCATGTTAATCTTCTAAAAACATATCATCTTGGTAGCCAGTCACCAAATCGCCAGTCCCATCCTCTTCAATGGTGACTAGACCTTCATCGTCATCAAACTCAATTATGGTTCCATATACTTCCTCATCTTCTAGCACCAATCCGATATATGAACCAATATCTATCTCATCATCATAATCCTCATCACCGGTTTCGTCTAACTCTTCGGAACCATCAAAATCATCAAGTTCTGTTACGACTTCTTTGTTCAAACTGTCTTCATCATCGAGGTTGCTCTCATCATCCAATGCTTGTGCAACCTCCGCCTTTTCAACTTCATTTTCGCGCATGGCTTTGACTTTGGCCCGCCATGACGGTACCAGTGACAACTGAGTGAATAAACTGCCAATTAATCCAATAGAGCCCAATATAATGAATAGAATACCATCCCAATAGAACCCTGCAGGCATCGATAATTCTCCGCCTTCTCCAGCGAATGGTGTAAGTGAATTCTCACAGCCGCCAATCTGGATCGCATCGTCGCATGGGTATGGTTCGCCATTAACATATACTGTATTGTCTTCGCCAATAGTTTGGCCAAATTCGGTATCGAGGATTACTGTTCCGCCGTTTCCATCTACAAATGGCGCTAATGTTCCATTAACTACCCATAGAAGAATGAAGAACGCAAAACCTGTGTGAATCAGTGGCCAAACCACATCTTTCCAGCGTTTTGAAATCATCCGTTTTTGCCACTTCGACGGGAATTCTTTCGGTGAAGAAAGTGATGCTCGTTCATCGACTTCTTCATCGCTATTGTCCTCAATGGTGGTTATAAATTCAATCAAATCGATTGCCTCATCCCCATCATCATCAAACATGTCTATAAGTTCGGATATCGAGCTATCATCTGTGTCATTACCTGCATGTTTCTTCAAAGATTCTGTGAGTTCAACACGGTTGATTTTACCGTCGCCATTCTTATCGAGCTTGCGGAAGAACGAACCAACGTTGATCTCCAAAGAGTCCATAAATTCAGTCAGTAAATCAAATGGTCGTTTTGCCACGTCTGATTCAATATCGACATCCATTGACTCAATAACTTCAATTAGTTCATAAGCATTAATCCTACCATCAGAATCATTGTCAACAAGGGAAATTATTCCCATTATATCGCCAGGTGATAGATAATCTCCCGCAATGGTATTGATACCTTTCTGTAGTTCAGGACCATCTATCAGTCCATCTTCGTCTAGGTCCAGTGATTCAAACATGCTTCTTATTGACATGTCGTGTTCACTAGCCGCCACTACCAGAGCCTTGAGGTATTCATCGGATGAATCATCACGGTCTTCAACACCCTCAATTGACTCTTCTTCCACCAAATCGTCTTCCAGCAGTGTATCATCCTCTTTCGAATCGTCTTGGGAATCCTCAACTTTTTGTGAGGTTTCAACTTCCACCTCATCCTCAGTATTTTCATCATCCTCAGAAAGAGCATCTGAGTCGACATCTGTTGACTTATCTTCCTCGTCAGTAACCCGAACAGATTCTATTTCGCTTCTGTTATCGGTAGAGTAGGCTTCTGCTGCCTTCTTCAACTCGACCTCGGTTAGGTAATCATTCTCGTTTTCATCGAATGCTGCTGCGTATGAAAGGAAATCATCCCTATCATTAATAGCAAATTTCTTTAGTATTCTTTCAACTACGTTTTCAGAGTATTGCTTTGCCACAGTTTGTGTGGATTCAGCCGCAACTACTTCCTCACCAGAGATTGCGGTAACAAGCTCATGTAGGCTTATCACGCCATCGTTATCTGAATCAACTTCCGATATTAACCGGTCAATTTGTGAGGAAGGTAAATCAGCTAGATTCATTTTTAATAATCCGTCCTTCAATTCCTCCGCATCGATAAAGCCGTCCGAGTCAGAATCAAATTTTGAGAAAAGCATACCGGGTTCTATGCCAGTGTTGTCAAACCATTCACTCAATACAGTAATTACATCATCAGCGACAAAATAAACACCACATTCAGGGCAGCTTTTCGACTCAATCGGCACAAGTGCATTACATGCACCACACTCACCTAGAGCTTGATCTGAAACACCAGAAAAACCAATGCCACATTCAGAACATTTTTTTGAATCGAGTGGTATAATTGCTCTGCATGAACCACATTCTGCCATAGGGACTTCTTTACTTTCGGTATCCGACATTGTCACACCCAATTATCGCATAACAACCCATGATATAATGATTGACTGGTAAATCAGGCTCAAATGTATATATGATTGGTCCTATTGGTAAACAGGTGACCCAATGGAGGTATGTCGTGGTAGTGTTTACCTCTACGATTTTTCCAACTATGAGCGCTTTATGACAGAGTTAGAAGTGTTGATTGAGATAAACCATGATTACCGCTTTACTTTATTCACTAGGCTGCCGACTCGGCGCTTAATAGAAAAACTAGATTTATCCTTGATCTCAAACTATTGGATAACCAACCAAACCGATGGGAATTCAATACCACCTAATCTAATAGAGATTTCACAAATTATCGAGGACAGTAGTAGCGATGGGAGTAATTTTTTCATCCTTGATGGTTTGGAACTGATAAATGATGAGACTACGTCTAACAGTTTACTAGGGTCATTGTCATTGTTGTTTGACAGAATTAAAGCGCGTCACGATGTGTTGGTGATATGTATTGACGCTCTAGCTTTTGATCCTGATTGGATGGTAAAACTACAATATCTTACCGAAAAATTAGTTGTTAAATCACCTGATATAGTGGTTATTGATGAAGAGGCATCAAATACAGTGGAACCTGCTGATATGCCCTTCCAGCATGAATTGGGCATCGATGGCGGTCCTCGATTGACTTATCTAGCAAAATTACCGGAATTTGGATTCACAAGAGAGATATTGGTGAAGAGAATACTACAATGGCGACGACTTGGTCTAGATGTGTCAGCGATTGAACCAGCATTAGCATATCAGCAAAAAGATGCTTATCAGTTGTATAAATTAGTCGAAGAAAAAGTAAGAAGAGCGACAGAGATTGAGCGATTTATTCATGCCAATCAACAATACTTAGATGCCACACAAATTGCAGTTGATATGTTCAGAGTCAGACAGTTGACTGGTTTGGATGAGTTAGAGAAAAAATACTACTCTTCACCTTGACAATTTTCCATTTTCTGCTTCAATTCGAGCCAGCCAAGAACCGTCTCTCAAATGTGTTGCAATTTGATTTATCTCTGCACTAGTAGAGCGATCTCCATCTAATTCTGGTGCGATTGTCCGAGTTAATTTAATTAGAGATTTGACAAATGACGAAGATTTAAGATTGCTGTAAGTCATGGCTTCTGAAGCGATGAGTAACTCGCATGCAAGGACTTCTGAAATTCTTTGACATGCTTGGTAAAGATTCCAACATGCAGTTGCACCCATGCTGACATGGTCCTCTTGACCGGCTGATGTAGTGGTTGAGAATGCTGTCCGTGGTGCTGAGTGTCCGTGCAATTCGCCTAATGCTGCTCCAGCGCTATACTGAACTATCATAAAACCTGATTCCAAGCCAGTGTTAGAAGCTAGGAATGGCGGGAGACCGCTTTTATTTGCATCCAGCACTTGGTCCATACGGCGTTCTGAAATCGAACCCAACTCAAACAGTGCCAATGCCATCCGATCGGCACAAAGGGCTAATACTTCGCCATGGAAATTTCCTTGTGAAACAACACGTTCCTGCAAAGAAGGCGCTTCAGGAAATACCAGAGGGTTATCAGTAGTACTGTTTAGTTCAATATAGACTGTAGACTGCATGCCGAGGAGTGCTTCGTATACAGCCCCTTGAACCTGGGGTGCGCACCTAAATGAGTATGGGTCTTGAACTCGCTTGTAATCTAAATTAGATTGTTGAATTTTTGAATCTGCCATTATTTGCCTCACACGTCTTGCCACTGTGGATTGACCGGGATGCGGTCTAGCATCATGTACCCTAGCATCACTTGGCGCCATTGTTCCACCATATGCGTCTAAGCTTGCACAGTATATCACGTCGGCAATAGGTAGTAGATTGTTGAGTATGTCTAGAGATAATATCGAGTAACTCAGCATTTGGCTTGTACCATTTATTAGCGATAATCCATCCTTTGCATGTAACTCAATTGGGATTAGCCCATTTTCAGTTAATACTTCTCGAGTATTGCTGATTTCACCATCGTCTTTAACTATTTTTCCCTCTCCTATCAAGGCTAGTGCCATGTGCGACAATGGCGCTAAATCGCCACTTGCTCCGAGACTACCAATACGTGGAACATATGGCGTAATTTGTAAATTCACAAAATCAATTGACTGTTGAACTATATTTGGGTGAACTCCGGAGAACCCTTTGGCAAAAGAATTGATACGAGCAACCATCATCGCTCTGACAGCATTCTTTTCCATATGCTCACCGAGTCCAGTGGCATGTGATCGAATCAGGTTTAGTTGCAATTCTTGTAATTGCTTAGGGTCTATTTTGGTATTAACCAAAGAACCAAAGCCAGTATTAATTCCATACACTGTTTCGTTTGAATCAAGTATCTCATCAATAGTTCCTCGAGCATGAATTATTCGGTTCCAAGCGCCTTCGGTAAGTTCAACGATTGCCTTCCCATTTACCACCGCCATGACCTCCGCTGGCGAGATAGTATTTCCATCTAGAGTGACATTTTGTTCCATATTATCACTTCAATAACTCATCAAAAATTGCATCATCAGTCAAACTAGGTATTGTTACTTTGAGCAACTCGTTATTTTCCATCGCCGTTTTAATTGCTGATATAGCCCCTGGATTTCGAGCCCAAGCTCTTCGCGCAACACCATTGTTTACATCCCAATGTAGCATTGAATTAATTCTTTCAGCAGCGGCTGTACTACCATCTATTAGCATGCCAAAGCCACCGTTTATTACCTCGCCCCAGCCGACACCTCCGCCGTTATGAAGACTTATCCAAGTAGCACCCCTAAACGCGTCGCCGACAAAGTTCTGCACGGCCATATCCGCAGTAAACATTGAACCATCTTTGATATTCGCTGTTTCTCTGTATGGACTATCAGTTCCAGATACATCGTGATGATCACGACCCAACACTATTGGTGCGGAAATCTCACCGCGCCGTATTGCGTCATTCATCGCTAACGCAATTTTACGCCGACCTTCGTCATTCGCATATAATATCCTTGCTTGGCTACCGACAACTAATTCATTTTTCCCTGCTTGTTCAATCCACCTAATGTTATCGGTAAGTTGTTGTAGAATTTCAGATGTAGCAGAGCCCGCTAGTTCTTCCAACACATCTTTAGCGATTTCATCAGTCTTGGCGAGGTCGTTTGAGTCACCGGAGGTACAGACCCACCGATAGGGCCCGAATCCATAATCAAAGCAAATGGGACCCATTATGTCTTCTACATAGCTAGGATACTTAAACTGGCCATTAGGTTTCAGAACATCGGCTCCAGCTCTTGACGCTTCTAGTAAGAAAGCATTGCCATAATCCCAAAAGAACATGCCTCGCTCTGCTAATATATTGATTGCATTTGCGTGACGAACCAAGGTTTCTCGTATCTCTCTTGCGAACTTTTCTGGGTCATTAGACATCATTGCAGAACTTTCTTCATAGGAATAGTCTGCAGGAAAATAACCTCCTTGGTAGGGGTTGTGAAGTGATGTTTGGTCACTGCCGAGGTCGATGCGAATGTTACGCTCTACTATTCGCTCCCATAATTGTACGATATTGCCAATATGGCCAACAGAAATCGGAACACCCTGATGTGCGGCATCCAACATTAAATCGATTGAATGATCTACATCCCGAGAGATGTTGGTCAGCCACCCTTGCTCATAACGCTTTACCGCCGCATGTTCGTTCATCTCAGCAACGATGCATGCCGCTCCTGAAATAACCGCCGCCTTGGCTTGAGCGCCAGACATACCACCAAGTCCAGAGGTTACAAATGTAATGCCCGCTAAGTCTTTTTCAGGAGGTAAATTTAGGTGCATTCTAGCAGCGTTAAGCAAAGTGATTGTAGTGCCGTGAACAATTCCTTGCGGGCCTATATACATGTACGATCCAGCCGTCATTTGGCCATACTGAGATACACCAAGGGCGTTCATTCTTTCATAATCATCGCGACTACTGTAGTTAGGTATCACCATCCCATTGGTCACGACAACTCTTGGTGCGTTCTTGTTTGAGGGGAACAAGCCCAGTGGGTGGCCAGAGTACATTACCAGCGTTTGATTGTCATCCATTTGGGCAAGGTATTGCATGACCAACCGATATTGCGCCCAGTTTTGAAACACCGAGCCATTACCGCCATAGGTAATCAATTCATGAGGAAATTGCGCGACTGAGGGGTCCAAATTGTTCATTATCATCAACATTATTGCGGCTGCTTCCTTAGATTTTGCTGGATATGCCCCAATCGGGTATGCCCTCATAGCATATTCTACCGGCCTGAATCGCTGCATTGTTATACGACCATATGATTCCAACTCATTGAGGAATTCCTCCGCTAGAATTTGGTGAAACTGTGGGTCAAAGTATCGCAATGCATTTTTTAACGCTAAAATCTTTTCATGCTTGTTTAGAACCTGACGTTTTCCTGGGGCGTGATCTACATTTTCATCGAGACCCGGGTGCTCTGGTAAAACTGACGGAATACCCTGAATCAAACAGTCTCGCAAGACAGCCCAATCAGCCTCCATGGTCTAAGCCAAACGACGGAGTTCTTAGAGGCTATTGTTCAATAACAGAATCGATATCGGGGCGCCAGTAGGTAAAAACCATGCCACACATAATCATGATAAAAGAGAAAGCGATAAAACCTGTCTGCAATGATAAATTTTGATATTCGACCAGATACCCAGCAATAGAAGTAGAAAAAGCAGCTGTTCCACCAAGAATCAGCATGTCAATAGAAAATACTCGACCTCTAACCTCATCCTCGACCCACATTTGGGTAAGTACCGTTGATAGTACCCAGTTGCCTCCACTAGCGGAGTGTGCTAAAATTATCAATGCCACAGTAAGGGGGAGATATATCTCAAGAGTAATGCCGAGGAGAAAGTAAAAGAATCCAGATATCGATACTAAAATCCCGATCAATGACGGCCATTTTGTTCGGTCTTTGAACACAGCTCTAGCAATGAGTGGTCCAATACCCGTTCCGATACCCCGTGCGAAGAAAAACAAGCCAAAGCCGAATGCAGCTCCGTAACCAGTCAATTTACCTCCTGCGAGGACTAGGAACACTCCAGCTAGGCCGGCTCCAGCCAAATTCCAAGACGACTTGGCAAATACTATTCTCAGTAATTTTTTATCATGATATATCCTTGTCCAACCAATTTTGATATTACTGATTGCAGTTTTTATCAGCGGACCCCTTACTGATTCATCGTATTTCTGTTCAAATGTGAGCGGTATTAGCAATAGTGATGATAATAAAAATGTGTATGAATCGATGATAAATGCTAGGTCTGTCCCGAAAATACTCACAATGATTCCGCCGAGCATTGCTCCTAGACATAGAGCAGTTGACCATGACGCGCTGTCAATAGCATTAGCCGTTATCAGATCATCTTCATCAACAATGTTTGGGAGAGCAGCGCGTTCGGCTGTGACATATACTCCATGTAACAGCATCATTAGACCGGACATTGCAATGAGCCACCACATGTCTTCTTTACCATCGACGAACAAGAATGAAAGTGCCAAAAATACTTGAAATATATTCGCCCATAGCATCAATTTTTTCCTGCTCATACGATCAGCTAGCAATCCGTTGATTGGTTGTGATAAAGCGAATAATGCCATTCTAACAGAAAATAATACGCCGAGTAGAAATTCTGAGCCTGAATACTCTAAAATCAAAAAGAATAATGCAATCGTGTTAAACCATTCACCTAGTAATGATATCACAGAGGCAGCCCATAATCTTCTGAATTTAGCGTTAGAAAAGAAGAACTCGACATAACCTTTGGTCACTATCACTCCTCCTCGGCTGCGGAATTTTGACCACTGATGGTACAAATAATCCACTTTGAGGTAGGAGTATTTGATGTGTCTGCAGTTGATTCCAGTGGTACTAACTCGTTGGCCTCTGGGAAGTATGCAGCAACATTCCTTTTTGGAATCTTGTATGGGATAACGGTCCATTGTTTAGACAAAATCATAGTTCCATTAAAGTGGCTGGTAACGTCAACAACATCACGTGTTTTAATTTCTAACTCTAGCATATCATCGGGATTCATCATAATAATCCGCCTATTACCCTTAATCCCGCGATAGCGATCATCAAGACCATAAATGGTTGTGTTATACTGGTCATGTGACCTTATAGTCATCATCACAAACTCATCGCTTTGTAAAGAAACATCGGGTAAATCATTGACTGAGAAACTAGCAAACCCATCACTTGTATCAAACTCCTGAGCATCTTTCGGAAGATTTGGTAGCTTGAAACCATTCTCTTGCCTGACCCGGGTATTATAATCTTCAAACCCGGCGATAGACTTAGCAATTAATGTTCTAATCGCATCATAATTTTCAACCAGTGAACGGAAATCAATGGTCGATTTATCAAGGGTCATAGAAGCTAGTTGTGCAATTATCCATGGTTCACTTTTCAACGCTGAAGATGCCGGATTCAATGTTCCCCTAGATGTGTGAACTACCCCCATTGAATTCTCAACTGTGACAAATTGTTTGCCTGATTGTTGAATATCCAATTCGGTTCTTCCCAAACATGGCAAAATAATCATTTCATCAGACTGTACTAGATGTGATCGGTTCAATTTAGTTGACACATGGACGCCCATTTCTAGGTTTTCCACAGCCGCTGAGGTTCGCATTGTCTGTGGCGTCGCGGATATGAAATTACCACCTAAACAAAATAAGAAATCAAGTTCGCCAGACTCAATGGCTTTAATGGCATTAACAACATCATACCCGTGTTGTCTAGGCAAGGTAACCTCTAGTCCAGTCTCTAAATTATCGATGAATGAATCAGTAGGTGCTTCCCAGATACCAACAGTCCTGTTACCTTGGACATTGGAATGTCCCCTCACTGGGCAGAGACCGGCACCCTGTTTCCCGATGTGCCCGCCCAGCAAGTGCATATTCACAACCTCCTGGATAACAGCAACACCATTTTTGTGCTGAGTTAATCCCATTGCCCAACAAGAAATCACTGTTTTTGAATCAATCAATAATTTTGCCACTCCTTCAATAGTGGTTTGTGAAATGCCTGTATCAGTAACGACCCTGTCCCAATCTAAGCTTTCTAGTGATGCACGATATTCTTCATAGCCTTTAGTTTTGTGACTGATAAACTCCTCATCTAGATTTCCCGATTCGATTATCATTTTGTTCAGCGCTTTGAATAATGCAGCATCGCCGCCAATTTTTATCGGTATGTGAACATCAGATAATTTTGTTGAACTGAAATTTAATTTCATATAATCTTGAGGATGTTTAAAACGGATCAATCCGGTCTCTGTGAGCGGGTTGATATGAATTATTCTTGCCCCATTATCCTTTGCGTCTCGCAGGGCTGTAAGCATACGCGGATGATTGGTTCCGGGGTTCTGCCCAATGACTAAAATTGTATCAGCATAATTAAAATCATCTAGATTGATCGTCCCTTTACCGATACCGATGGTCGATATAAGCGCTTTTCCACTAGATTCATGACACATGTTAGAACAATCTGGAAGGTTGTTCGTCCCATACATCCTGACAAATGCCTGATAGAGAAAAGCAGCCTCGTTACTTGTCCTTCCAGAAGTGTAAAAAGCTGCATTGTCCGGTGATTTCAGAGATTTCAATTTATCAGATATCTTACCTAGCGCATCTGACCAAGATATCGATTGATAATGTGAGTCTTTTTTGCTGGCATACATTGGTTCGGCGATTCTACCTTGGCTATTTAGCCAATAATCACTTTTACCTGCTAATTCTGCAATAGAATACTTGGCAAAAAATTCTGCGTTTACATTCGCCTTCATTGCCTCATCAGCAACCGCCTTAGCACCATTTTCACAGAATTCAAAGCTAGATCGATGTTCTGGATCTGGCCATGCGCAACCAGGGCAATCAAATCCTTCTTTTTGGTTAACCATCCTAAGGGTTTTTACGGTCTTGCCCACACCCATTTTTTTCATTGAATGAACTGCGCTTGAAATTACGGCAGGAATACCAGCAGCCGTAACTTTCGCCGATGATAGAGTTAATTTTGATTGGTCAACGGGCGTTAGCCCGCTTGATTCATCACCCATCAGGGCAATGGCATGATTTAGACTTTTGAAGTCTTGGTAGATTTGTCGACATCAACCTATAATTGTGGCACTATTTTGCCTGACAAATGAATATATTTGCATGCCCAATTGCCGGGCACAATCTCCAGCTAATGAAGAACTGGCACCTATAGAAGCAATAGTCGAAATATCTGCCCTTGCGGCTTTAGCAACTATGTCCCATCCACATCGGCCACTTAGAAGTAGGATAGATTGTCTGATATTACCATCGAGGATAG
>DUKK01000214.1 GCA_013329355.1 Candidatus Poseidoniaceae archaeon
TCCAAATATCAAATATGTCAAGGTATTACTATCATTTTCTGATTTAGCGCTGGCTTCAGTTTCTTGTTGATTTTCTACTTCATTATCTGGCTGATTGTCAGTTTGGTCAGCAGAGTCATCAACATCCTGCTCAATAATCTCACACCCAACCTCATCGACAATAACACCTATCTGGGTATTTGGACAATTGTCGGTTAGGTCGAAAACCCCATCACCATCAGAGTCTTGGTTTACTTCTGTTTCATTACCTTCCTCGCCAGCATCACCTGAGTTCTCTGTGTCGTCTTCTGTAGTATTTTCATTAGTGTCATCCGAATCTTCGTCCTCAGGCTCTTCATCAATAACATCGATTGGTATTTCAACAATCATTGAGTGGTTAATATTGCTTATTGAACCAGCAACTACGGGGACAAGCGTTAATCCCAATGTAGCAATTTCACCAACAAAATTCGCGCCGATATCAATAGCGACCTCAAGATTTGAGAGTTGTTCAGCATCAGTATCAAAGTCGAAAACTATTGGCGCTGAAATACACTCTTGGTTAACATGGACGACGGTAACAATCATGTCATTTGAGTGAGAGCAATCCAATGACCATCTATTATCAAATAGCACGAAGTTTTCATACTCTGATAAATCAATCTGAATCATCTGAGTGAATGTTGCCGGTAAACTTAGCGAGTCAGCATATACAATCTCATTGGTGAACACATCGCCATTAATCTGTGGTTCTGGTCGCATATCAAACGAGACCGGTGCTGTTAATGATCGATTAAATCCAATATTAAACTCTAGGTTCTCATATTGATAAAGACCAATATCGTCAACCATGAGTGTAACTGCGGTAGCTTCTAAACGTGGCACAGGTATCGTATCACTCAAGAGTTGGTTGATGGATACGTTTGTGTTGCCATAAATGACTCGATATTCAAATTCCGTATTGGTTGCCTCAATCTCGATAAATCGGTCATAGTATCCTTGATTGGTGATAGTCAATTGAACCATCAGGTAATCATTTGTGTGAGAGAAGGCCTCGTCAATCAAAATTGCCGGAGTCAAGGGAGCAATTCCATTTTCAAACAGGAGACTGTAGTCAAAACCGCTGAACGAAAGTTCGACTGCCGGGAAAACCGCTTCGCTCAGGATGGTAGACATCAGTATAGAGGTTTGATTGACTAGGTATATCTGCTCACCTTCATCATCTTCGTATGAGATCTCAGTGAATATTGGTATGGCTAACGTTACATCTTTGCTTGAGATATCATCACGAATAAGCAGTTTAATTTCTAATTCTACCGATTCGCCAGCGGCCAAGATGCCTCTTGATACGGCTTCAGACTCTTCGTTCCAATCGACCTTGCCAACTTCTTGGGTTTGATTTATGTCAATTAAATACGAAAATTCGGTTTCATCCTCGCCAGTATTTTTTAGGGTGAGTCTTAGTATGCCTTTCTCACAACTACATAGATACATTTCCTCGCTTGTGTTTGAGTAGCCAAAATAGTAGCCCATAGCAACAAATGACAGGTCACGCCGTTCAATTGAGATACTTTCGTCGCCGGGGAATAAAATATTCACAGTAATTGAGTAATCACCAGCCCAAACTGTCGATGGGTAGGTGTAATTTACCGTTATCGTTGCAATATCTGGCTCCTGATTAACAATAAATTCGGTTAATTCAACTTGGAATTGATCAAATAGTTGGCCACTGTTGCTAATCCATGCGCCGATGATGTCAATCTGCTCTATGGTTTGAAGTGGCAGATCACTATCGAGGATAATGGTAAACTGCATGGTTGCTAGTTCAGTCAGATTATTTGGTGCCCATGTTAATGTTTCTGGTGAATCTATTGCGTCACCTGGACGGTGGACTTTGAATGCTGCATCATCATCAGTTATTGTGTGGTTGTTACTGGCTAAGAACAGTTGAGTTTCGGTGGGTGTAGAATCATGAATAACATAGCAGGACGACATAATCAGCGCAGTGATGACCACGGCTATGCCCCTATTCTGCATGTATCTTATTGCAGGCATATCCTTTTTTGAACTTTGGCAAGGCTGTTTAGGCTTGCTCTTGCTTCCTTTTTGCGGTGTTGAGGGCTTGTTCAGCAACTCCTAGTATAGCGTTCTTCAATGATGCTCGTAGCTGATTTAGTTCGCCATAGCATATTATCACATCATCATACCTAAGCTGAATCTCTGATTCGGGATTCCAGATTAATTTGTTCTCTCTGGAGAGAGCAAAAACGGGAATATCATGACTTGCTTTGAACAAATCAGCGATTTTATTTCCAACCATCATTGGATGGTTACGCAGTTGTAGCGAAAGGACGCCTGAGCCGGGAACCGTGCGCAGTAATTGACCTAAATCTACTTCTGAAAAGGCCGTTTCATTCATAACATAGTCAATGATTTCTCCAGCCACATTAACGCCGCTAGCCTTCTCAATTCCTTCCAAACCCGGGGATGAATTAACCTCCAATACTAACGGTCCATGATTGCTTTCTAGCAAATCGACTCCAGCAACGTTGAGTCCTAAGACACGTGCAGCACGGCAAGCTTGCTCTTCGAATTCATCACTTATCTCGACCTTTTCAACCGTACCGTTGAGATGATAGTTACTACGAAATTCTCGACCTCGTGCTTTACGCCTCATTGCGGCCACTACTCTATCACCAACAACAAGTGCGCGAATGTCTTTACCATGCGATTCAGCAATATACTCCTGGACTAGCACGGATTTCCCGGTTAATAGTAGACCTTGGATTAGGCTTCGGGATTCGTGAATCGTATGGCGCAGGAACACCCCTTGGCCTTGGGTTCCTTGAGTCACTTTGATAACAACGGGTAACCCTCCAACAAAATCTATCGCCGGTTCAACGTCAATGATGTCTCTAACATATGTGGTTTTTGGCACTGGGATTTTGTTACGAGCGAGAATCTGTGAGGCGTGTAGCTTGTCGCGACTTTGCAAAATTCCTTGTCCAGTGTTAGCGGTCCAAATCCCCAACTGTTCCATGTGACGTAAAACGGCAACTCCGTGCTTGGTTATCGAGTGGCCAATGCGAGGTATTACCGCATCGTGAGTGAATGGTTCTCCAGCATAGTGGATATCGATGGACCCATCATCAACAAATAGTGAAAATTTCATTGGGTCGGTAACTTCAACCTCAATACCACGAGCATGGGCTTCCTGAACCAGCCGTCTGGTACTGTAGAGCCTTGGGCCCCTTGACAATACTGCTAGTCTCAAGTCCATGAGTAGGCCTACGACCAGTCCTTTTTGATATCATCGCCACAATTGTCAATTATACGACAATAGAGTCTTTGAAGTGCTAATCCATCTTCCACGCGTCATGTCCGCCGCAGAGTTAGACTCGCCAGAGGAGGAATATGAGTCTCATGAGACTGCAGACTCGGTCCCAGAGGAGTCTGAGGTGGACCCTCAGGTTGAGACCCTCGGCACGCTTCGAGAATCGCTGAAAAAGTCGCGCTGGAATGTATTCATGTTTCTCGGATTGGCGTTTCTTATGTTCGGATTTGCCTTATTCCCAATGCCAA
>DUKK01000087.1 GCA_013329355.1 Candidatus Poseidoniaceae archaeon
CATATACTGTTTCAATCACTAAACCTGAATCGCCCTGAATGGCATTAATTTCTTTTGACACTTGATTTGCCAACTCCCTTGTTGGAGTCAAAATTAGAGCCTGTAGTTTTCGTGTTGGTTGACAGGACTCAATTATTGGAATACCAAAGGCTCCCGTTTTCCCAGAACCAGTTCTAGCCTGTCCAATAACATCATTACCGTCAAGCGCAATTGGTACTGTATCGCGTTGAACTTGGGTGGCCTTTTCCCATCCTAGTGATTGCAGTCCGTTGATTGTTGATTGTTTAAGTTGCCAGTTGTCGAATCGCTGGTTTGTGAACATTCTTTATCACCCCGCCTAGTTGGTATAATTGGTCACCGGGCGATGGCGACCACAGTCATATTCAGAAGTTGTCCTGCTCAGCGATTTCCTGTTGCAAGATACCCATCCAATACTTTCGGGCATTCTCACGGTTTAGGGCTCGGCGAGTTTGACGAACGTGCTCTAACATGTATTGCCTGAATTTTAATGCCTTTGTGCGGTTTACCCCTTTTGGAGTTATTCCATCCCAAAGTCTGTCAAATTGTTCTGCTTTATCATTAAACTGTGCATCACTCATAACTACACCTTAAGCAGTTTGGCCAACATAGACCCCTTCTTAACAATGCCGACTTGGGTTATCCAATATTCAGTATTCGTCATCATCGTAACCCATCATATCGTCTTGTGAAACACTACGGTACAAATCGGTCACCTTTGGCTTGGGTTTAGCCTGCGAAATATTGTTTGATTGACCATTTTCAGTCTTACTCACCGGTTTTATTGGTTCAAGTCCAACACTCTTACCGGCAGCCTCGGCCACTTCTCGGTCAAGTTTTGGAATTGGTGCAGCGGGCGCAAGGAACCTATTCTTTTGCGCTTCTGAGCCTTCAAGTGAATCGTCCGTAGCAAAATCGGATAGTGCTTTTATCAATTTGCTGTCTGTCTCAGTTTTCAAGAGATCGATAGCAATTCCTCGCAAGACATCTTCACCGTATAAAATTGGTAGCATTTCAATGCAAACACGGCGGACCTCAACGTCTCTGGATGATGCTCCTTTGAGAATCAATTCCCGAGCTCTACCGCTATCTTTGTCCAACGAGCGTATCGCTTTGACTGCACTAATTCTAACCTGTGAATCACTATCTGACAATGCTCTCTCAGACAATATTGTTGCAATCCTTGTGTCAGCCTTCGCCAACTTTGGTAGGGTCTTTGCAGCGGCCCGTCTTACCTTTGGATCATCATCATTTAGTGCCCAAGATACTAAGTCCCAGCCAATGTGCCCGGATTTCAGCAAAACTTTGCCTAGTAGTTTTGCTCCTTTGAATCGCAATTCAGGATTGGGCTCGAGAAATAGTTCATCAATATGATCGCACGCAACTTCTGGCCAAGCCTCGCAAAGTGATTCTAACCCTTTGAAGGCCTGCTTACTGCGATTGGCCTCTAAAGAGCGCAATTCATTATGGATAATTATGTCCACACCCGACGGAAAAACTGGAGCTGAGATTGCGAGGGCTTCACTAGCCGCTTGCCTTACATCCTGATCTTTGTCATCCAATAAAACTGAGAGCCAATCAAACAGTTCATCAGACTTTTGAGTAGCGACTTCAGGTAGCGCCTTGAGGGCAGAAACTCTGATTGTGGGGCGTTCGTCTTCAAGGGCTAACAACAGTGATTTGTGTGCAGGAAGTGCCCTTGGTCCTTTCAATCTAGTTAGACCTAAGATGCCATCTTCCCGCTGCAGATTATATTTTTTTGACCGCCATGAAATCTCATAATCACTGATTTCTCCATTGGCCAGCGGAATTATATCAGCGTCCTGAATTGCCAACCAAGGCCCTTCACGAGTCTCAATATACTGCTTCTTTCTGCGAGATTTTGCAACATTCAGTGGTCTACCCGTCCTTGGGTCACGGGCAATGTATTCCTTACTCAACATCAGTCCCCCGTCAAGTCGGGCAAAAAGCGCAAAGCAATGAATGTGTTGATGACACGAGGCTAATTTGACGATTAGATTCAAATGAATGCCCTCTCTGTTTGATACATGACGGATGATGAAAACCAAGATATTCGTCGAGTCATTTCTCTGTGCTTTCGAGGAATGGAACAAATGTCTGATCTCGACCTCGAGAGAATCCTATCATTTGACATGGAATGGTTATCACCCGAAGAAGCCGAGTTATCGGTGAGTAAACTAATAGACAAAGGGTGGTTATTAGGTGGGCGCAACAACCTATCACCCGCTTTCACTACCCGGAGTATAACAACCCCAATTGGCTGGTTTCCAAGACCAGCGCGATTGATTAATCCAATCGATTATAACCCGATAATATCTGAAAATGCAACGCAAAAAGTGGCAAGGTCAATCAGCGTATTAGAAGCCACTCCAGAGGTTCAACAAACGGCACCCGCATCACTTGACCCTCGTGAAAAGCTTTCTGGCAGATTGGCTAAATACATTGCTCGGTCAGCGAAAATTTCACCTGAAGAAATACAACGCCGTGTCCAGAGAAAACAAAAAGCGCTCAACTATGCGTCAAACTGGCTCTGCTTGGCGTTAATTGCTAGAGAACAAAATCTGCAAATGGAGGAGATCGTTGCCGCTCTGTCAAGCTAAATCATCTAATTGTGGGGCGAATTCTTTTTCGATAACATCTTCTTCTTTACTGCGTGCCGATAACTCCATTAGCACTGGTAACAAGACTAATGAAAGTAACAATGAAAATATGACCGTAATGGCAGTTATCAGGCCAAAGTCTTGGATAATTGGCATAGGGGAGAATAGTAAAACCACGAAACCAAGAGATGTTGTGAGGGCACTCATTAATAATGCTACACCAGTAGTTGAAAGTGAAGCCCGCAAGGCATCCCAGTGATTCTTACGCCGTTGTAATTCAACCTCGAACCTACGCCACATGTGGATGGAATAGTCGATTCCTATGCCAAGCGTCAGTGCGGTTACCATAACTGTCAAGACATTCCACTTCAGGCCAATTGCTGCCATCGAACCAACAACCCAAAGTGATGCTATTCCGACCGGGAATAATATGACGATTGCCGGCATTATCCTCCTTGTAAGCATGAACAATACTAAGAATGATACTGCCAGTGAAATCAGGG
>DUKK01000139.1:0-166 GCA_013329355.1 Candidatus Poseidoniaceae archaeon
TTAGGATACATCGAGCTACCGGGTTTACCGTCACCAATGGCAGATGGTATTTCCTTATCTCTCATTTCCGACCTCCAATATTCGCTCTACCTGCGGAACTACTTTTGACATATATGCTGTCATGTTTCGACAAACTCTATCACTATCATGATTAAAGAAATCAAAC
>DUKK01000139.1:465-7903 GCA_013329355.1 Candidatus Poseidoniaceae archaeon
CTATCATGATTAAAGAAATCAAACCACGCCATTATGGTATCCTCGGGATCAAATCTAGCCACAATTTGCTCAACAATCTCGTCAGGGTTGCCAATAAGTGCGTTGTTAGCTGCTTTGGTCACTTTTTCCGGGTCTATTGTACCCTCGAGAGCATTCCAGTAAGCCTGTAAGGCTTGTTGCGCCTCTTTTGCCGCTGCCTTGCTTTGTTCTACACTAGTCAAACCGGGTTCATCATTAATGAATACGAAGCTGGTTCTTGGCATAAAACTTCGATGCCAAGCCCCGCCTGCTGGATGATAGCTTTTGCTCATTCGGTCATGAGTATCATTGATGACGTCGGCTGATGTTATCGACAAATTAAATACTCTAACAGGCATTATTGTATTAACAAATGTTTGGGCAATTGGGTCGTGTGTCCCCGCAACCAACTGTAATTGATTTCGGTTCCACTGCTGTGGAATTATTGATATTTGTTCAAAATTATAGCGGTTTGGAATTATTATTTTTGATGTAACATTGTCGCTGTTGTTGGATTTATAATCATGATAAAATGTTTCCCACTCCTCATCACTACGGAAATTCTCTCTGCTTAAGCAGGTCTCCCGGATGTCACTACTTGCGATAGTTTCGCCGTTCAATAAGCGCAAGAAAATTTCACTTGCTTCAAGAAAAATCTGACTTCTGAGGGGTTTCCAGCCTATTGCTTCCCAACTGTTTCTTGGAGTGATACCGTATGGTCTGGCCATGAACTCAAATCTACCGGCACTGAACCCGACGTGTAGTTTTCTTTGCCCATCCAACAGTGACAGAAACTGCACCGTATTGGCAATCCTTTCTGCTTGGGCAATGGGACCTCCACTGGCAAGAATACTAATTACGGCAGAACCGATTTCAATGTGTTTCGTCTGACGAAAACTCTCCAAAGCTAATTGTGGGAAATCAGTACAAAGGCCAACTTCTCCCTGCCAATGGGGCACTACTGGATTAGAATTCAGTTTTTGAGTTTCAGTCGACAAGTGTGCTTGAGCAATCCAACCAACGCCGAAGCCAAGTTTGTCAGCGTGTTTCAGCTGTTGAAAGTAATTCTCAAACATGGCTCGCTCGGTGGGGGTTTCCCCATTTACATCCGGCGTTTGACTAATTGAGAAGAAAATGTCATGCTTCATAGCCTGCCACTATCCATGCCAGATGTTCTTAGGCCATAATCGATGCGGAAATTATTCCTCTCCTTTAGGTGTCTCTAAATTTGTCAAGGCATCGAGTCGCTCCCTGATTGGTGTTGGCGCAGGTAAGCCAAACGCAATGAAAGAATGCAAACAATCCGAAAGGTGGAGCATAGCTGTTTGGTAATCGCCTTGAATTTCAGCGATGTCAGCCAAACCCCAACGCGCCACAAATTGACCTGAGACATCCTCTAGTTCGTTAGATAATTCAAGCGATTGGGTATATAGGTCGATAGCGGCATCCAAATTACCTACAGTGGCTTGAGTATGTGCAACGTCAGCCATTGACTCCATCAATCCTTCACGATCACTTAATTGGGTCAGAATTTCTAGTCGGCGTGTGCCGTGAATCAGTGCGGAATCGTGATTATTTTGGCGCTTCTCGCATGCCTCTAAAACCGCCAGACTATACACTAATCCGGGCTGGTCAGCAAGTTCTTCCCTTAGCCTCATCGACCGGGTGGTAAATACCATGCACTTGTCAAAATCTTCCATGCTGAGATACATCAATCCAACGTGATGTAACACAGCCGCAGCTAATGGTTTCCCCGCTTCGGCTTTTTCGACAGTCGCAGCAAGTTCAACAAATGCGTCGACTGGAGACTTTTCCCATCGCAGCGTTTCAAACCTAACCCAACCGGATTCTATCTCATCTATCGCAGATTTTTTTGCGTGTTTTAACAGTCGTTCAACCAAATCAAGATTTTCTAATTCCTCAGCAAGAGGAATTAGCCGCAATGCCAACGGTGCATTGACATTTTCAATTGCAGCACCTTCGGTTAGCATTGTGATGATGCGCTCGGCTTGTTCTGGACTAACCTCCCCGTTCATGGCTCGCCGTCAAATATCTTACGAATAACTCCTTGCAAGGTGTCTAATAATAAATCTTGATAACACACACCGATTTGGACTATTCATGGGTTCGATGGATGGCTACCTTCAGGCACTAAGTTTGGTAGCAATTTTGATACTCGCCCCAATGACCATTCATTTGATGGTCCATCAGGAGGACAACACCGTTTTTGTCTTTGTTGAGCCTGAACCCCAACCCGAAGAAGAAGAGGAGGTTCTTGGCAGAGAAATTCCCCAGTTAAACCGGACAGAAGTTGCGCGAATTGCGACCTTCAACATCAAGGTTTTTGGCAAGACAAAAATGGGTAAGCCAGACATAGTATCTCAATTAGTTAACACTGTTTTACAGTATGATTTAGTCGCCATCCAAGAGATAAAGGATATTGATGAGATAGTTCCATACGACTTTCTCGCTGAGTTGAACAACGCATCTGGAAATTTTTGGAATATGTCGTTGAGCGTGCGAAGCGGTATCCAGGCAGACGATCAATCCTCCCAAGAACAATACGCTTACTATTACAATAGAACAGTATTTAGAGAAATAGGTGAAGGTCAATTATTCAATGATTCAGCCAATGATTTTTTCCAACGCGAGCCTTATTTTACACAATTTGAATTACTCAACGCCAGCGGTAACAGCTCAGGTTTTGATTTTACTCTGTTCACCATCCACACTAAACCCGCTTCTGCGCTGGCTGAGATCAATGCTCTGCATGAAGTAATCCAAAGTTATCAAGAAAACAACTCAGATGAAACAGATGTGATCTTGTTGGGCGACCTTAATGCTGATTGTAGTTACGCAACTTCTCAAGAATTGTGGGAGTCACCACTACGCCAACCACAATACAACTGGCTTGTAAATGATATTGCCGATACAACAGTTTCTTCTACAGACTGTGCTTATGATAGAATTATCACTATTGAAGATCTTAACGGTAGATTAGTCGGTAGCTGGGGTATAGACACATCGATCACCAATACGAGTGTATCTGACCATTATCCGGTTTGGTTCGATTTGTATCGGTGAGTCATATACTGCGTAGTCGACCACCATCAACTGCCAGAGATATTCCTCTGATTGCCCCAGACACTGGCAACGCTAGGTAGGTGATGGCAGAGGCTGTTTCCATCGGGTCAACCAAGCGTTCAATTGGCACTTGCCCCATCCATCCTTGGTGTATTTCATCAAGAGATTTACCGGTTTTTTGATTGATAGAGTCAGCAAGGCTGCCCAATCGCTCGGTGTCGGTAAATCCAGGTAAGACATTGTTAATTGTAATGCACGGTGGTAACTCGCGCGACAGAGACTTTGCCCAACTAGCCATAGCCCCGCGCAGAGTATTCGATAGACCGAGGTTTGGAATTGGTTCTCTAACTGAGGTTGAAATTATTTGGATGATCCGTCCGTAGCCTTGCTCCTGCATCTGTGGCACCAGCAGTTTAGTAATTTTGTGTGCAGCATGCAGGTGTCTAGTGAATGGAGCGTCAAAATCCGCTACTGAATTATCCAGCAGCGGACCGCCCGGAGGTCCGCCCGAGTTATTGATTAGAATGTGCACAGGTCCGTTTTCGCGCATGATATTTGGAATTACGTTATCAATGGCAGATAGGTTCTCCAAGTCAATAACCGCATAGGCAATCTTTCCCGTTGCAAACTCATTTATTTGACTGACAATCTGTAGGAGTGAGTTTTTGTTGCGGGCACAAAGTGTGACATCTGCTCCTGCCATAGCCATCATTTTCGCCGTTGCTGCACCGATGCCTTTGCTCGCACCGAAAATCAGTGCATGCTTGCCACTGAGGGCGGTTTTTGCAAATGGAAAATCATCGTTGAGTAAGTCCATGTTAGTCCCACCATGTCATATGACATATTATTATTCATTACAACCAATCTAAAATAGCGTTGAGTTCAACTAGCCAGTCGTCACTTGCGACATCAATTATGGTGTAGTGGTCTCCAGGGAGCCATAATTTTTGCACGTCTGCGCCCTTTGCATTCATTACTCTGGCATATGTCTCTGACTGTGAGATAGGAACCTCATCATCGGCTTCTCCGTGAATAATCAACACTGGGGATTCTGGGGGGTTATCTACAGGATTAAGGTTTGACCACAGTTGAGGGTTTTCCTCTGGCGCACAACCAATCCATCTTCTGACAGCATCACCATCATCTGAAAGTTTTGCGTGGTCTGCTCCAATTAGATCGGTTATCGGCGATTGGGCGATTGCCAACCATGGCTTGCGTTCACCTTTTGCTGCCAACAGCAGAGCTAAATGTCCCCCTGCTGAGTGCCCCATGACCATAGATCGCATCACGTCAATACCGGGAAGTAAAGCCAATTGACCCCAAGCTCGGAGAACGTCTGAAAGTGTGTCCATCCACACACCTTGTTCACCTTCACTCCACCGCTTAAATTCAACATTCCATGCCGCAATTCCAGCCTCAGCCAAATCCCCAGCAATTGGTTTCATCAATTCAAGGTCATACTCCTCTTTCCAAAATCCACCGTGGATTAGCATCACGCACGGGATGCCATGTTCTGTTGAGAACGGTGAATCCTCGTCAGGCATGTAAAGGTCAGCAAATTGCCACTCTTCAGCACCCCATTGCATACGGTCAACTGCCATGATTAATCCTATTGTTCATGACCTATGATGGTTGCTGGAATAAACGATAGTATAAGAATTGAAAATAGGAGCAATGGACATGCATAGTGTGTTAGATATTGAATTTTTAGATATGAATGGAGACTCGCAGACCTTACGTTCTCTTGGGTCAGACAACACTAAAAGGTGGCTAGTGGTTAATGTTGCAAGTCGATGTGGACTCACTAGACACTATACCAATTTGCAGGACATCTCCAACAATTCGGAAGTTACGGTTGTCGGTTTCCCATGTAACCAATTTGGCAGTCAGGAACCCGGTAGTCATCAAGAAATATGTGATTTTACTAATGAAAAGTATGGCGTCACCTTTCCATTAATGGCGAAAATCGAAGTCAATGGTCAAAATCGTGCGGAACTGTTTGAACATTTGACAGCAACACGAGGTGTTGATGGTCACGAGGGTTCGATACGGTGGAATTTCGAGAAATTTCTCATCGATTTTGATGGCAATGTGACACGCTATTCGCCGCAGACTAAGCCAGAAGAGATATTTTTCTGAAACAACCGTTTATACACGGGACGACTGGGCTTTGACCATGGTTGATTGGAGCCTTGATACCACTACGTTGGTAAACGAACCAAGAGCAAAAAATGATATCAATATTGGAAAACAACCTCGCAAAAGGGGTCCTTTTGGAGTTCGAAAGTCGAAACCATTGGTTGACAACGGTCATCACCATGTAACCTACTCAGGTCGTAATCAGCGGAAGGCAACGACCAAGGTCCGAAAAGCTAAGCGGGATTCAGCAGGTAATGTAGTTAGACAATAACAACAAAATGCTCGTATTTTGACCCAACCTCCCACAATCAATATATGGAATATGAATTTAGTGGGAACGATAAGATGAGGACTAATGCGGTTTCGATATTCCTAATTTTAACACTAGTTCTTGCGATAACTATCCCACTATCAGAGGGGAATTCATCTGGTAGGCACAACTCTGGCGCCTCAGGGTGTAATTGTCACGGTGGCGCTAGTTCGTCAATTACGGCAACTTACACCTTCCCAGCAGAATATGATCCGAATGCTGCTTCATATGCGATCACAATTGGGTTTACCGGTGGTAACAATGGCCAAGGGGGAGGATTCTCCTTACAAGTAGACCAAGGAACCTTGACTAACCCCGGCGCAAATACCAAAATTAGTGGCTCAAGTGTTACTCATTCAGGGAGTGGCGCAACAACATGGACTTTCGATTGGATACCACCAGCGGTTGGTAGTGGAGATGTTACGGTCCAACTAGCGGTCATGAATGCCAACTTAGCCAGTGGAAATAACGGCGATGTATGGTCAAAGACTTTGCTGATAATTGCTGAGTTAGAAGAAAAAGATAGTGATGGAGATGGCTTTACCGATAGCAATGATGCCTTCCCCAACGACCCAGACGAATGGGAGGATTCCGACAACGACGGGGTCGGCGATAATGCTGATGAATTCCCTGACGATCCAAGTGAAACCACGGATAGTGATGGTGATGGTGTTGGCGACAACTCTGATTGGGCGCCAGATGACCCTGCCGAATCAGCAGACAGTGATGGTGATGGCGTCGGCGACAATGCCGATGCATTTCCCAACGACGCTACAGAAACCACAGATTCTGACGGTGATGGTATTGGAGACAATTCTGACTGGGCGCCTAACGATGCTACAGAATCAGCTGATTCAGATGGCGATGGCGTCGGGGATAACGCAGATGCGTTTCCAAATGATGCCACTGAGACAGTAGACTCAGATAATGACGGTGTTGGCGATAATTCAGATTGGGCGCCAAATGATGCCTCCGAGACGGCTGACACAGACAGTGACGGTGTTGGTGATAATGCCGATGCTTTCCCAACCGATGCTACTGAGACTCTGGATACCGATGGAGACGGAGTCGGTGATAATTCAGATTGGGCGCCTAATGATGCGTCGGAGACAGCTGACACCGATGGTGATGGTGTGGGTAACAATGCTGATGCGTTTCCTGACGATGCGACAGAAACACAGGATTCCGATCTCGACGGTGTTGGCGATAACGCAGATGCCTTCCCTGACGATTCCAATGAGACCGTTGATTCTGATTCGGATGGTGTTGGTGATAATGGAGATTGGGCACCTAACGATGCATCAGAAGCAGCTGATACCGATTCAGATGGCGTCGGTGATAATGCCGACGCTTTTCCAAATGACGGAACCGAAACCGTAGATTCCGATTTCGATGGAGTTGGGGACAATGCCGATGTATTCCCCAACGACGCCACGGAGGTAGCCGATGCAGACGGCGATGGCGTCGGCGATAATGCCGATGCTTTTGATCAGGATCCGTTCGAAACTACTGACACGGATGGTGACGGAATTGGTGATAATTCCGATGCGTTCCCTGATGACGCGTCTGAGGCAGAAGATACCGACAATGATGGTGTTGGTAATAATGCTGATGCATTCGACAACGACCCGACAGAAACCACTGATAGCGATGGCGATGGAGTGGGAGATAACTCGGATTGGGCTCCAAACGATGCGGCAGAAACCACTGATTCAGATGGTGACGGGGTCGGTGACAACGCTGATGCCTTCCCTGAGGACGCCTCAGAGACCACGGACAGCGATGGTAATGGTGTTGGTGATAATGCACAAGCGATTGCCGAAGCAGAGGCCGCAAGGCAAAAAGCCGCAGATGAAAAACTTCGCAACAGCATCATAATCGGGGTTA
>DUKK01000134.1 GCA_013329355.1 Candidatus Poseidoniaceae archaeon
AAGGTCAGATAGAGTGGCAAAATATAACCAGTTACTCAGAATTGCTGAGGATGTCAAAGAATATCGCTCTCCATTTTGAGTGAACAATTGAGTTATCGCATCCAACACTCAAGCAAGTCTAATTGCAGTGTCGACAAGTTGCTCATCTGGTAGGCCGAGACTTCGAATGTAGCGGGCAATAGTATGTTGTGAATTTTCCAAGTCACTCAGATCGCCGACCCACTCTAATTCTGTAGTGAATTTACTACCATCTTGTAGTGGTTCAAAAGCCTGCCAAACAGAACAACCGCTACCATCCTCATCACTAATCTGTCTGAACCACGGATAGGCCTCAGCTCGTGGGTTTCTCTGCATATTGTTGCGGGTGATATATTCAACAATGCAATCTTGCTTGACATACTTGAGTGCATTTTCCTCAAGCATTTCGATTAGTTCATCGCTTTCAGCACCCCGCTGTAACCATATCAGAGGCATATGCTCAGAACCATATCTAACAATCATACTCATCACGGCTGCCTGAGCACGTGCTGGAGCGAGGAACATAACGACGATGTCAGGCGTGATGCCGGGTTCAATTTCAGGCCTAATAACCCGGCCTAGAATGCTATTGCCCGCATCCCGTGGATGGATTGGCACAAGTCGCCAACCTCGACCATTTAGGTCGTGAACTGCTCGATGCGCCGGGCGCTCAGGGTTTAGGCCGGCGCCCAGGATATGGATAGAATGAGCGTGATTGATTGCTGCATCAAGCCATTCCTCTCGCCCTTCTGACATGATTAATAATGGAGATAAGCAGGTTATCAATCCGTGTTTTGTCAAAGGCTGTTCAACCATGTGCGTAGTCGTCTAACACCTTCTTCGATATTCTCCATCGATGTTGCGTAAGAGATTCTCACAAAACCCTCTCCGCCCTCCATCAATGAGCCAGGTATGAGTTGCACTTTTGCCTCTTCCAATGCCCGATTGGCAAACTCAATGTCGGTCATGCCTGTTGCAGTAATATCGCACAGTGCGTAGAATGCACCCTCTGGCTTTGGCAGGGTTATTCCCGGTAATTCGTCAAGCAGTTGATATACTGCATCTCTACGTTGTTCGAAGGATGTCGCCATCATTTCCGTTTCTTCGGTTAACGATAGCGCGGTGATCGCCGCTGGCATCAAGAATGTTGCAACATGGGTTGCTGCGCTGGCGTTGATTTTCTTGACCGCACTAGCTACTTCGGTAGAGCAACCAATCCATCCTAACCGCCAGCCAGTCATTGCCCAACCCTTGGACCAACCTCCAATGGTCAGTGTTCGCTCCTTGCCACCGGGGAACTTGGTGGGCGAAGTGTAACCGTAATCTGCCCAAACCAGCGTCGCATAAATCATATCGTCAATTATCCACAGGTCATGTTTGACGGCCAATTCGACAAGTCGTTCGACCTCTTCAGGTCGGTAAACCGCACCGGTTGGATTGTTCGGAGAATTAAGCATTATTGCCTTAGTATTGGGGGTAATAGCCGCCTCGAGAGCAGCAAAGTCGGGGTGATAGTCATCACGTTTAACCGAAACGTGAACTGGAACAGCACCAATTAATTTCAACATTCCATCATATGAAGGCCAGGCGGGCGCAAGCAGTAAGACCTCGTCTCCCGGATCTAGTGTTGCCATCATAGCGTAAAGTACGGCCTGTTTGCAGCCTGGTGCGACGACGATATCATCTGGATTGATTTCGATTTCGTGAAGTTTCAGGTGATCGCTAACTGCTTGACATAACTCAGGCGAACCTTGAGTCCTAGTGTATGCAGTCTCTCCACGATCGAGCGAAGCTTTAGCAGATTCGACAATTTTGAGCGGGGTATCAAAATCTGGCTGTCCGACAGTGAACCGGATTACCTCTGGGCCAGGTGGTGAAAGGAACGATGCGAAGCCAGTGCCAACCTTATCGATATTGACGTTGAGTTCCGGCATAGAGTCACCCAATTATTAACACGCTGGGCATTCCTCGCTATTGATTATTCGTACTGAATTAATGGTAATATGGAGCACGGACTGGGATTTGAACCCAGGTAAGAGGATTTGCAATCCCCGACGTAGCCGCTCCGACATCCGTGCAATATTCCAGCGGATTAGCAAGTAATATTTCAACGCGCCTTATCAGTAATCAGTTTTGTTTAAGTCGCACCGACTCGTATCGAGGTTCATACCCTGATAGTCATGTTGTCAATTTCCTTACCTGGAACTACGCCCTCATTAGCATACTACGATTGTCGATATGCTGTGTTACGTCAGCCGCTCGGATATAACCGGGGCGCAGAGATACTCGGTGATGACGAGCAAGCAATTCATGCTTGGGTTGAGTTAGATGGGAATGTAGTTTCTGTCGGACGTGCTCACCTTATCCCTGCAGGGACCGACGGTTCAGGTGCAGACCACAAAGGCCCAGGAGCAGCAAAAATACCCGGCTTTGGCCCATTGAGCGAGGACAAAAATCGGCCGGCATTTCAGATTAGACAGATGGGCACCCTCGATGCGTATCGGCGTCGAGGATTGGCAGCGCAGGTTTTGTCGGCCTTAGAAAGCAATGCAAAAAACCAGTTCTCCGCCAAAATAGGCTTGTTGCAAGCGCGAGAACACGCAATACCGTTCTATCTTTCACAAGGCTGGCAGATTATCGACGAGCCTTACGAGATAGCGGGGATTGGACCACATCGGTCAATGCTGAAACGTCTTTGAAGTTCTGCAGGTGCATTTCATCGCGCTATTGATATACCCGATTACCGGTCCAAACAGTAGAGGGAACGCTGGGTTCCCTAAGACCGACCCGTGAAAAGCGATGAATTTGGAGAACAAAAATAAAGTTAACAAAAGTAGACAAAACAGGCTACAGAACGCCTTTTTTGATGCCGAAAACGCGTCAGCGTTAGTCTATTTTTTAAATGACTTGTATATGGATTCCAGTGAAACGTCGCGTCGATCCCATGCCCCGGACCAGATTTCTTCTGCACCGGGAATGGATAGAGAGAACAGCGGGTTCTCTATGTAAAACTAAGGAAGTAAAAATATGAACAGAAAATTAATGAGTATGCTTTTGGCTATGTTTCTGGCTTTATCTGCTATTTCAGCGGTGAGCGGAGACGGATCTGACCCAAACGATCCATCAGATGGTGGGGCTGATTGGGACGGTGACGGTTTAACCAACGCAGAGGAACAGAACCAAGGCACTAATATGAATAACGCAGATAGTGATGGCGACGGATTGCCAGATGGTTGGGAAGTCAACAACGGAATGAACCCAACTAACGGCGGTGACGGAAATGCAGACCCTGACGGAGATGGACTAACCAACTCCCAAGAATATGCTACTGGAACCAACCCAAATAACGCCGACACCGATGGTGACGGTAAGCCAGACAATTCTGATGCGTATCCCACAGACCCAAACGATGGAGAATATTCCGATTCTGATGGTGATGGCATACCTGATGCATATGATCCGGATTTCACTGAATCTGGGCAAGGCTCAGGTAACGGTGGAACTAATGGCGGCGGCGAATCTGAAGCAGGCGGTCAAGCCGAGCAAGGACAGGGTCAAGGCCAAGGACAGGGACAAGGACAAGGTCAAGGACAGGGACAAGGACAAGG
>DUKK01000097.1 GCA_013329355.1 Candidatus Poseidoniaceae archaeon
CCAGAATCTATCGTTATCTTGGGCGCATTGCCATTGTTCCTTCAGTGAACATCTACCTTTGATAGCCATACAGGCTGTCGGAGACGAGGAGGAATCAAGATGACGCTCGAAACATTGGCAAAAGATATCGCTGCAGCTGCGGAAGCAGATGTGAAAGCGCTTATTGATGAAGCCAAAGCTGAAGCAAAACAAATACTGGATGAAGCGAAACACAAGGCTTCTAACATAGCTGACGAAGCAGGCTCTCGTGCTGAACGAGAAGCGGCTCAAATCTCACGTGAGGTTGTTGCTAGTGCTAGACAGGCGAATCAAAAATCAATTTTGATTGCCAAACGCACTGCGATGGACAAAACTCACGCAGCGGTTAAGGAACAACTCGCAGACCCTGGATTCAAGGGCCGTGCAAGCATGCTGAAGTCACTGATGGCAAAAGCTGACAAGGTCGCATCATCTGACTTCGTCATCAGACCTGTCGAAGTCGACAAAAAAGCGCTAAGTGATTTGAAAGGCAAGCGCAAAGTTGGTCCATCGGTTACCGGACTTGGTGGTTTCATATTGGAAGCCTCAGATGGTTCAGTATCATATGATATGAGATTTGACACCTTGCTGGAAACCGCATGGAGTCAATCGCTTTCTGAGGTAAACAAAATATTGTTTGAGTGAGGTGATAGAGTTGGCTGGAAACACTGCATATGTTGCTTCGAGGGCAAAATCTCGAAGAAAGAAACTTGCTGATCTAGCAAGAATGCGGCAGTTAATCAACCAGTCAACAGATCAACTTACCGCCTCGGTTAGTAGCATGGGATATGCTGATGAGGTAAATCTCTATGCTGGTAAGTTGAGCGGCGCAGACCTGGTAGAAGCAGCCTTGACACATAATTTGGAAGCAGAATTATCTGAAATTCTCAAAATGTGTAACGGCAAAATTCGAGAGATTGTTGAGATATACACTTCTAGATTCGAATACCAAAATGCCAAAGTTGTCCTTCGCTCTGTGGTTAACGAAGTCGAAATTAGCAAGGTAGCTAATTCCATTCTGCCGGACCTAAATGATATCAACACGCCCTGGCTTAAGATTATTGAAACTGCAGACGATTTACGGTCAGCAGTATTACAAATGCGTCGTAAGCCGTTTGGCGCCGATCTCAAAGCGTTACCAGAAGATGCCAGACTGGCTGACTATGAAGACACATTGGATCGACATTACTTCAAATCTGCACTCAAATCTCTAACCGCCAACAACCCCGCAACAAGATACTTGAAAGATTACCTTTCGATGGAAATAGACCATCGAAACATAATGAATATCCTCGAAGCAGATTCAATCGGCATATCTTCTGATGAAATCTCGAAATTACTAATCCATGGTGGCAAAATACTCCCCACGAGGTCGTTTTCAACGATTGCTGCGGGAGGAAGGTCAGCATTGTTTGACGTTTTGAGGTCGTCTTCAAAATTCGATATGGCCCATTTCGAAGGTCTGTTAGAGCAGGTCGCCAAGGCAAGAAGCCTAGACTCAGTAGTAACATGGTTCAAAGAACGGGAATATAAGTTCATGAAGAAAATGAGCTATCTCCATCCTATTTCCGCGCTACCAATAGTATATTATGTTGCCATGAAGGTTCAAGAGGTTGCTGACTTGAGAATTATTGTCAGAGGAAGATTTGCTGGTTTACCAGCAGAAGTGCTCGAGGCGCACATTCTATGAGGTGATTATGTGGAGTTAGCAGTAGTAGGCTCGCAAGAATTCACTTTGGGATTCCAACTAGCTGGAATCTCTAATACTTTTAATCCAGAAACTGAAGACGAAATGTCTTCTCAACTGAAATCACTACTAAATTCAAAAGACGTTGGAATTATTGTCATCGACTCGGCGATAATGTCTGGCCTGCCAGAGAGGTTGAGAAATCAACTTTCTGCATCTGTCACCCCAACAGTTCTCGGAATCGGGACTGAGGAGGACACAACTTTGCGGGACACAATCCGTAAAGCAATAGGAGTCGACTTATGGAAATGAATTCCAACTAGGAGGAAAAAATATGAGCAATGAAGGAGTAATATACCGAATATCAGGACCGGTTGTAACCGCCACTGGAATGAACGCAGCTATGTATGACGTTGTCAGAGTAGGTCATGAGGGACTTATGGGTGAAGTTATCGAACTTCATGGTGATAAAGCAGTCATACAGGTTTACGAAGATACCTCTGGTATTAGACCAGGAGAGCCCGTTTTGAACACAGAAGAAACCCTGTCTGTATCGCTGGGACCCGGTTTACTGACCCAGATTTATGATGGTATCCAAAGGCCATTAGCAACGCTTGAGGAAGTGATGGGTGTATTCATCACTAGAGGGGTCGATGCTGATGCTTTCGATTTAGAAAAGAAATGGACCTTTGAACCAGTTGTTGCTAAGGGAGACGAAGTATCCAGCGGCCAAGTGATTGGTCACGTGCAAGAGACCGAGACCATTGTTCACAAAATTATGGTCCCTCCTGGGATGAGTGGCAAGGTCAAGAGTATCAAATCTGGTGATTTCAATGTCACTCAAACCGTCTGCACACTCGATGACGGCACAGAACTGCAGATGATGCAGAAGTGGCCAGTTAGGTCACCAAGGCCGTTCCGCCAAAAGTACGCACCAGACACCCCACTAGTTACTGGAATGAGAATTCTTGACTTCTTGTTCCCACTTGCCAAGGGTGGAGCTGCAGGAATTCCCGGCCCGTTTGGATCAGGTAAGACAGTTACACAACAGTCATTGGCAAAATATTCTGATGCTCAGTTGGTAGTCTACATCGGATGTGGTGAACGTGGAAATGAAATGACTGAGGTTTTGGACGAATTCCCTCACCTTATTGACCCGAATACCGGGAAACCGTTGATGAATAGGACTGTTATGATTGCCAACACCTCCAATATGCCGGTAGCAGCTCGTGAAGCCTCTGTATACACAGGTATCACCATTGCTGAGTATTTCCGTGACATGGGTTACGATGTTGCGTTAATGGCCGACTCTACTTCGAGATGGGCAGAAGCAATGCGTGAAATTTCATCCCGTCTAGAAGAGATGCCGGGTGAGGAAGGTTATCCTGCATATCTATCTTCTAGAATTGCAGAATTCTATGAGCGCGCTGGCCGTGTTGAGACGTTGAATGGTGATGATGGCTCAGTAACAGTAATCGGCGCGGTGTCACCGCCTGGTGGAGATATTTCGGAGCCGGTATCACAAGGAACTTTGAGAATCGTGAAAGTTTTCTGGGGACTCGATGCAGGTCTGGCAAGACAGCGACACTTCCCGGCAATAAACTGGCTCAACTCATATTCACTCTATCCGCAGAGTCTTGACCAATGGTTCAGAGACAACATTGCCCAAGACTTCCCAGAGATTAGAACCCAAGTAAGCGGACTGTTACAGATTGAAGCAGAATTACAAGAGATTGTGCAGTTGGTAGGATCTGATGCATTACCCGTTGACCAGCAACTGACGCTTGAAGTTGCGAGAATGATTAGAGAATTCTTCTTACAACAGAACGGTTTCCATGAGGTCGATGCATATTGTGATATAAACCTACAATACAAGATGGCAAAAGCAATTCTATCCTTCCAAGAGTCAGCAAAATCAGCTATGGCTTCTG
>DUKK01000128.1 GCA_013329355.1 Candidatus Poseidoniaceae archaeon
GCCACCAACTGGACCACCTTCCGGACCACCCAGTAAACCACCATCTGGGCCGCCAAAATCGAAAAAGCCGTCAAGGCCACCAATGTAGGGTGATAGAATGGGTGACGGTTTTGTGATGGAATTGTGTGGGAACCGTGCTGCTTGGCAAATTGTTCCTGATGGTATAAAATCAATCGACTTAGATTCAGTTGGTGCAACGATTATCAGCGCTGGTTATACTGTTGGCATCCAAAACCGATTGTGTTGGACATTTACTGGGCCATGTGATTTGACACTATATCCTAGCGGCAAGTTGCTGGTCAAGACCGAGGATAAGTCACTCGCTGCAGAAGTGGCAAAATTACATGTTGAATCGTGGACCGTCAAATCATGAGGTCAAGGCATGTCAATTATACCACTTAAGTTAATTCAAAATCTGAACTCCAATGGCGTGGTAGTCTACCCAACATCAACCCTACCTGGGCTGGGTTGTTTGCCTAACAAATTAGCATTAGACAATCTATACCGCTTGAAAAATAGGCCTGCTGGGCAACCAGTCAGTCTTGGTGTAGCGGATCTTAAACAAGCGACTAAGTTAGTAAATGTGCCAGCAATCGCTGTTGATATTTTGCAGAATTTCCCGCGTGGAAGTTTGACCTTGATTCTTGACGCTGTTACCAAATTAGATGACAGACTCGGTGGTGACAGGGTTGCTGTGAGAGTATTAGCACATGAACGAGCCATCGAGTTAGTGAAGGCTGTCGGGCCGATAACTGCCACCAGTGCGAACCACAGTGGTGTTGAACCTGTATTCAGTACGAAATTAGCGGCAGAGATTCTTGGACTGGGAAATGAAGGTTATGTCGATGGTGAATGCCCAGGTGGTGCACCTAGCACTATCTTATCTATCGACAAATCCGAAATTAAACCAGATGATTACACGGTAACTATTATCAGAGAGGGCGTAATACCTCGAACCGACGTGGAAACATGGACGATGAATTATCGCTAAAGTACTGGAAGGATGCTGGTCATGTTGCCAGACGTACTCTAGAAGCGATGAAAGAAAAAATCGTTCCGGGCGTTACTCTACACGAAACAATTGAAGTCGCTGAAAGGTATATCCATCGCCATGGCGGCAAGCCAGCGTTCCCGGGGACTATTGCAGTCAATGATATTGCGGCGCATTTTACTACTGATCACAACGTCTCTCCTGTCGAAGAGTGGGATGGCGATATGACCTTGCAAAAGGGAGATTGCGTCAAAATTGACTATGGCGTTCACATTAAAGGCCATATTGGAGATAATGCTTTAACTATCGAAGTTGGAAATACTAACAATCACACTGAGCAAATCAAAGCCGCAAAGGAAGCGAGAGATGCGGCAATTGAAATGCTACACCCAGGCACTCCTTGGCACAAGGTTGGCGCAGCAGCCGCTCAACCAACGCTTGATGCAGGGTTTCAACCAATACGAAACCTTTGCGGACATCAATTGATGCCGTGGGACTTGCATGCTGGTGTATCGGTACCCTCGTATGCCTGTGGTCCGGATAATCGAGGTTTCAAAGGAGTCGTTGAGGAAGGTGGAGTCTATGCTATTGAACCATTCAATACCACTGGTAGCAGTGGAATGATTAAGAATCTCGGAAAGCCGAATTCTTCAAACATCTATCGCTTAACCGGTAATACGACCTCAAGAAAAGCAAGATCGAAGGGGCAACTGAAACCCCTAGGCGCGCAACTAGCAAGAAATCTTGAGGAACGATACTCTACGCTACCATTTGCTGAAAGGTGGGCATTCCCGATGTTGGAGAAACCGTTTCCAGAAGCCGATGAAGCTAGCCGCCAAAGCAAATGGAACGCTCTTGTTAAGAAACTCATTAGCATAAGATTCCTAGAGACCTATCACGTTCTGGCCTGTGCAGATGGCGGAAATATTTGCCAATTTGAGCATACTGTCCATGTTACTGATGGGGGCCCAGAAATTCTTACAGTCGAATGACAAGGAAAAATACCAAGTTTTGCTCAGGAATCATAGTTTTTACTTAATCTAGCCGCGACGAATATAAACTGTGAACACTTGGATGACAATGAACGGGCTGTTTGAGTTCTGTTGAGTGCATCCCATCCCCTCTGCTTTGCTCTCACCCGTTCACCTCTTTTTATTCTCACACCCAATGTTATTTTTTGTTGTGATACAAACGGTTTGCACCACTCGCAGCGAATAACGGTCAACAACTACTTTCGCGCAGTATGGCGTTTTTATGGGTATTTTTTGATTTTGACCGGCACTAGAATTAAATATAGCGCCACCAGTGGGAGGAATACACCCGGCTACGGGTAAGGAGGACAAAAATATGAAGAACGAAATGAGAAATGATGAAGCTGTAAGCCCAGTTATTGCTACCATTCTAATGGTTGCAATCACTGTTGTACTAGCAGGTGTACTATACGTATGGGCTGCTAACCTAGCAGAAAGCAACACTGACGGTAGCCTAGAGCTATACACCTTCAGTGGCCAAGATGCACCTGGATCTGACGGCTCAGTAATTATGACTATGGACAGTGGATCCGACCTAGGTTGGGCATCCATTACCATCAAGGCAAGCGTTGATGGTGCTGCATCCAGCACCGTCCCAATGTGCGACGCAGACACAACAGAGAACTGCTGGTCATCTACTGACAGTGACGACACAGCATCTTGGAACGTTGGTGAAGCAATTACTGTTGACACCGACTGCACAGGCGTTTGCACCGTTACCGTTAACGTACTAAACAGCAGAGAGGGCACAACCCTTGACACAACTGTTGTTGACGCTGAGTGAAGTAACACGCTACATAGCTGAATTATGAACTAATATATTCTGCGGAATATAACTGCCCCTCCGGAGGTTTCGGCCTCCGGGGGGGCTTTTTTTTATTTCAATAATCTTTGAACAACCTACGAGTATCTTGGTGTTGCTCCCACTTATTGGATTGTATACCACGAGTGTTTCGGAAGTTCGCGATGAAAAGATATTCAAAACTGGTAATCAATGAACCAATCTGCGTAACAAAAGGCAGTTTTATTCCACTTCGATAGGTTAACCATGAAACTAATATCATTAATTCAATGAATGCCAGCAGTGCATGTATTACTGCCTCATACCCTACTGGCATGCCACTTATGCTCACATATAACCACCGAATAGTGCCAGCTATTGCAATTTGGAACAAGATCATCGGCACCGTCAAATGCAGGTAATACTGAATCTTGAATATCTTTGCGAACCGACCTTCAACTGGGAGCTCATGATGTTGTGAAAACCGCTTCAGCATGTTTTGGAGCCCCTGAGCCCGTCGTATTTTTTGACGACGTTGCCCTTCAATAGTTGACGGTGCAAAGTCAACAAATGATGCCTCAGGGTCAAATATGCTCCGCAGACCGCCAATACGGATTAACGAAGCAATCTGTGCGTCATCGGCATTACAGTCTGTATTCAGATCTGCAGCATCAAACGAACCATGGCGCCACATCATGCAAGAACCTTCTAAAAACGGTGTGCTGTCAATCTTAGATTCTGCAGAACGCAGTAACTCATACATTGCGCGATAACCCTGCTCACCGTGTAGGTTTGTCTTACGGTTAGCACTACTACCTACCACACCAATTGAATTATCACCAAACCAACCATGTAGTCTTTCGATGGTTTGTGGTGCGATTAGTGCGTCAGCGTCTGTCATTAGCACCAAACCGTTGTAGGATTGTGCTGTTAGATGTTCGACGGCAAGTTTTACTGCGCTGGTTTTACCAAGTCGTTCGGGCATTACAATCACCTCAGTAGTGAAGAATGCTTCTGAGTTACCCGCAATCCACTGATTTACTTGACGCACACTATCGTCTGTTGAGGCAGAATCAACTACCAGAAGTGAGGTTTTACTTGGATATTCCCGGCTCAAATTAGCCAACTTTTTTTCAATTACTAATGACTCATTCCACATTGGCAATAATATTGTCAATTCAGTATCATGTGATGCTGCTGGATATTGTAGCACAAGTTTACTCCACCGTTTTGCTCTAAGTCGATAGCGTATCAGAGGTACAACGACAAGTGAAGCGAGTATCACCTCAACAATAGCCGTTGCTAACAACATGGATATGGGTAATAGGTTGGGAATATTACTTCTTTCACGCTTTTACCTCAATAAACATACATTTGACCAGTATGCTATTGAAACCAAATACACAGGCACTAACATGCGGAAGGTGTTACATGTTGGCCCGTGTAACACTCCTGGAGGCATGGCAAAGGTAATTGAAATATTGTCAAAAAATCCACCAGCCGGGTGGACCGCTACGACATGGCAATCCCACAAAATCGGTAACCCAATTGGTAAATATTTGCATCACAAAAAAATGATTAAAACATTTAGAAAGCTCATTGCTACCAGTGAAAAGCCTGATCTTGTTCACATTCATACCGCAGCAGATTGGTCCTGGAGACGTAAATCAGAATATGTCAAATTATGCAATATTTACTCAATTCCTTGCGTAGTTCACATCCATAGTGGGAAATTCAGCCAGTGGCTTGGAAACAAGAGTAGTAAAAATGTTATCAGTTTTACAACCATTGTAAATTTCAGTCAGTGTAAAGTTGTCGTGCTAACCAAAGGCTGGCAAAATGAATTATCGAATTTAATTGGACAATGCTCCGTCATTAACAATCCCGTTGACCCTTCACTAAAATTTACCAACACAATCCGTAATGAAAAGCAAATAGTAATGCTAGGCAGATATGGAAAAGTCAAAGGTCATGAATTCGCAGCCAAACTCCTGCAAAAATTACGTCAGGAGTATGACCCCGAAATATCAATGGTTATGACTGGAACAAACAAGTTCAACATTGACGGTCTTGAATGTCATAGGTGGTTATCGGAGAAAGAAAAAACAAAAATAATGGAGTCATCAGGGATTCTAATCGTTCCCTCACAATACGAAGGCCAACCAATGGTAATGCTGGAAGGTATGCAATTCGGCATGAATTGTTTGGTCAGCGATCAAATAATTGACAGACCTAATTTGGTAAACTCAGCTAAGTATGGCGATATTGATGAATGGTTTAACAGCGTTATTTCAATCTTGGAGCATTCAGGTGACAAGAACGAAATAAAAGCCGTTGCGAACCAGTTTAACATCGTAAACATCAATCGACAATGGCATGAATTGTATCAGTCATTGAGTGATTGAATACACTCTACAAGCGCGTTAATTGAATGTTCCCAGCCTAGTTCTTGCTCAGCGAAATTGCGTGATGCTTGTGACAGTTTTGAGATTTCACGTTGTGTAAGTTTAGAGAGCCAAGCAATGCAATCTTGGTGAAAGTCATATTGCGGAACTAATTTCATCCAATCGTAATTATTGTCATCAAATCTATGCCCAGCATGGTCGACGCCGAAAATCAATAACCCGCTCGCACAATATTCGCTGCGTTTCAATGGGCTAGAAATCGCCCAAACGTCAAGTTCAGGCATGGGCAGTAATCCTATCGTCGAATCCCGCAAATGTTCTGCAACTTCGTCCAGCGACATTTGTGGATATACTGATATTGAGTTCATATCGGCTGCAATAGCAGATAACTGGGTGTAACAGTCACCATCGCCAATTAATTTCAACGACACATCAATACCGGCGGACTGACATTTTCTAACCAACATGGGCAACGCTAGGATGCCGCGATGCTTGTCTAACCTACCGTGATAGACTAGTTTTAGACCACTAATCGTTGCGGCAGGCGCAAAAGTGTCAAGGTTAACTCCAGCAGGTAATTGGGTAAATTTGGTTGAATCCACTGCAACTCGAGATTGCACAAACTGTTGATGCTTTGGTGAGACAACAACGCCCTTTGAATGCTTATGCTTTGCAACCAATCTCCAAGCTCTTCGCCATACTGACCATTGCAACTTAGCTAGTAGTCCGACATCGGCTGGAGGGCTACGATCTAGTAGTATCCACGGTATATTCTTCTTGGACAACACAGGGCATAATTGTGTGATTAATCGCCAATCGACCACTGCTACCGTTGGCTCGGAGTGGTCATCACCTGACAGCCATTTTGCCATATTTTTTGCTAGTGAATAGCCTTTCAATCCAGCAATTTGACTACTTTTTATTCCTACATGGCGCCAAGATGTATCGCTATCTGGAATTGAAGAATCCTCGTTGATTAAGTGAACGTCGAGCCCACTGTTTGTTAGCCCATTTGCTAACTCTCGCTGAGAGGTAAAACACATATCAGAGTAAGAGTTTGCTGAAAACCACAAAATTCTCATCTAGTTAACCCCGCAACTCGAATTCGACTAGTGATTTGATGCCTTGTGCCAAACTGACTTTAGGAGACCAGCCAAACGAATTTACTGTTTTCGATATGTCTGCACATGATGAGGTTATATCACCACTACGTTTTCTTTGATACTTGATTTCAGGAATTTCAATATCATTATCGGTTTGTGATATTGAGGTTTTTATGATTCTGAGTAATTCATTAATCGAGGTCTCGGTTTGAGTTGCGACATTGTATACCCCGTTTTTGGGATTATTACTGTTTACTAAAATATGGATTATCAAGTCGACGACATCTGATACGGCAATGAAGTCCCTGCTCTGGCTACCATCTCCGAAAATGATCGGTGATTGACCGGAGATTATTCGCTGAATGAAGGAGGGAATTACCGC
>DUKK01000102.1:0-156 GCA_013329355.1 Candidatus Poseidoniaceae archaeon
GCTTGAAGCAGAGCTAGCATTGACTAGTAGTGCACCAATAGCCTATGAGTGGAACCTAAATCCCACTGGCGGCGGCTGTATTATCACTGCCAAACTAAATGATAAACCGGATTTTGAATTTCGACTATCAGGCAGAATAGACAGAGTCGATGTTAT
>DUKK01000102.1:472-22784 GCA_013329355.1 Candidatus Poseidoniaceae archaeon
TTAATTTCTGATGAAAACAGAGAGCGAGCCAAAAAAGACGGCCTATTGGATGAGCAACAGAGGTGGGTGATAATTAGAGATTTAAAAAATATTGAAGGGCCTAAACATGGTAAACAGGGCAGTCGTCATCGAACAGCAATTTTTGATGAGGTCCAATTGGCCCTATATGCACAAGCATGGGAAAATGCCAACCCTAATGACCGAGTAGTTGGGGTTGGTATAAGCGAAGTGGGCGAGAAAACCCAGCACTATGTAGAGGTTGATAATTCAATTTTGAAATACCTTGATGATGTAGTAATTGGAGTCGTGACAAATTATACAGCCAATCATTTCCCCCCACAGCAAGAAGGCTTTGATGAGTATGCGAGCGGATTTAGGGCATGGATTAGAGAGCGAATAAGAACATCAGCGCGAGCAATCTCATCAGCCGAAGAGGGCAATTTCCACCCCACTCCGTGCCAGTATTGTTACTATTGTAAGAACAGTGGAATGAGCCCATCTGCAGAACTAGCGGGGGGATGGCAGTGATAGAATTCAATGATAGCCAAATACTTGGTTTAGATTTAGACAAACACATCGCCTTAGATGCTGGTGCCGGAACCGGAAAAACCACAGTTATGGCTGAAAGGTACGTTCAACACCTAATTACCCCGGAACAACGATCGCGCATCTTCCTTCCTAATGGACCTAGAAAGCCACTACAAGGTCACGGGGCACTAAGAGCGCCAGCAAGAGAAAGAACCGAATTAAGTGAATGGCAAGGGTTACTACCAAGTGAGGTCGTGGCAATTACTTTCACTAAGAAAGCCGCTGCTGAACTTAAGTCCCGAATCAGAGCACGTTTGGAGCATACTCGATCCATGCCGATGGACAAGAGCGAGGGGCTTTTCGACCCCCGAATTCGGCGCTCGGGAGATATTGAGATGTTATTATCTTCCTTGGATGAAGCGCCGATTTCTACAATTGACGCATTTTTGCTACAACTTGTTTCGCCAAATATCGATTTGGTTTCAATGAACCCTAGCAAAGCACAAATCTCCGAGGTAAGGTCGCCTCTTCTGATACAAGAAACGATACACTCTGCATGGAGGATAAGATCAAACATCGATGCAATAGAAGCAGGAGTACGTGCGGACGTTGGCAACTTTATAGAATCAAGAAATAGGTTGGCAATTCTAGTTGGTGGTCAAGCACGGGCTGAAGTAATACTTACTGGAATGCTGACTAAATCGCTATTTGTCGAGGAATCTAAGAGGGCGATGAAAAAGCGTTCGCAACAAAAAGGTACAGAATGGGACCAATCTAAGCCATTAGACACCGAAGTCTTACTCGATATGTTTCTGGAGCCGGCAGGAGGGATAATCGATGAGTTTGCTGACAATTTACACGCCAGATTAAATTCTTGGGTTGATATAATCCTAACCGAGTATGATGCTTTGGTGTTAAATTGTGAGACCGAGCAAGAAACCTCAGCAACCCGTTTTAATCATCTCGTAGATCTGGCCCGGAATTCCTATCCTGACGATGCAAAAGGCAAACTGCAGTGGGTTTGGCTTGTTGCTTTAGCATCTACGACATATTCAACATTATTGAAAAATGAAATGACTTTCTTCCCTAAAGGAGGTTTACCACAGCCAAATCACTGTAATGGATGGATGCCAGGATTATTTTCCAAGTCTAAGGCAAAAGGCATAACCAGTTTAACCAAAACAGCAATTTTCGCAGAAATGCAGGAAATAGGTGCTGTGATGAATAATATCCTATCGAGTAAAGAGGGTAGACTATTGAGGATTTTAGGTCGCAGTTCCTTTTTGTTGAGTCCGATTTCACACCTCCCTTTTATGAACTCTGACTGTGAGTTGCGGACGCAATCAATCAATGATGAATTAAACGATGTTGCTCCAATAGGCAAACTGTCAATTTCCATGGAACTCCAATCGACCATACTGTCAGATTTGCTCATTGTCCATTCTGGCTGCCAGGATATAATGAAATTGAAGAAGTCAAATGAAGGAGTTCATGACTTCGACGATATTCAAAGGTTGGCTGCTGACCTATTGTTAGCCAGATGCCCCGACTATGTGCGCGATGATTATCCGCCAAGCGTTGTAGAAGCGTTGGATAGTTTAGATGAGAAGCCATGGTTAGACTTACACATCTTTTCAGCATTGAAGTTGGCTGAAAAATTCCCTAAATGCTACGAAGATCTGCAACACAGATTTACTATTCTCCAAACAATTCGTCGAAGATTTGGCGCTTTCATAATCGATGAGTATCAAGATACCAATCCGGCACATTTCAGGCTGTTATCCAGGCTGTGGGGACGAAGAAAGCACGAGAATGGGGACCCGATTCCTCCACCAGGCCCATGGGACCCTACAATCTGTATTGTCGGTGATATGAAACAGAGCATATACCGATTTAGACAGGCAGAAGTCACCGTTATGCAGAGAACCGTGGAGAACATCAAGGTAGTCAATCAAATTGAACTTTCTGAACCAAGGCTTCTGCATTTAAGAAAACAAGACCACGGTCGAGACCCCCGGCCAGTTGGTGCAGGCGGCGAGATAGGCGCTTTTACCAATCAGCACTCAGCAGAATCAGGCCCGCAAAAATCGATGCCGTGGCAACACATTTCAGCAGCATTTGAAGACTCTCCAAAGGACTTCAAGCAGTATATTCCAATTTCACAACAAAGACTTGAAAATAGAAATTTGGGACATATAGACCTGACATCAAATCATCGAACCTTACATAATTTGATGGAAACAATGAATGGTATATTCAACGATGTTTTCGACTCTAGGCACCATATTTTGCCGGGCGATTGGCATGCTAAGGCGCAAGATTTACGGCCGTTTCGGGATAACAAGACCGAAGGTATGCTAGAATGGCTTCTTCCATTGCAATCCTCAAAAGCCTCCCCTTTACCTAACTTGATGGAGCCAAATGATGTCTTTTCTGATCCCAGTTCGAAAAGTATACATCTTGAGCATGAATTAATTGCCTTGAGATTGCAAAGTCTGCTGACTGGTAAATCAACTAAATTGTGGAATGCTAAAGAATCTAAGCTGGTCGAAATAGAGGCAACTAAGACTAACTATCTTCCTAAGGATATCACTATTTTGGTGCATTCTCGAAAACACATTGCTGATTTATTACGGCGCCTAGAGGCGCGCGGAATCCCGGTAATCTCTGATCGGCAAGGCGAACTACTGAAGCGCCCGATAGTCAATGCCTTGATGGCGGTGTTGAATTTAGTGGCTTATCCGGGCTCAAAATTTGCCGCAGTATCATTTGCTAGATCGCCAATATCAGGCTTAGACGATAATCAAATCCACAAAATATTCTCTGCTGAGAAACAATCCGAAAACTGGTGGCCACTAATTGAGCAAGGTATCACATCTCAGCGTGGAAAAACTCTGATAAATCACCTAAGTACATTGGCCTCTAAAGGCGCGGTTCACGAAATTTTTGATGTCGTTCTTGATCATTCCGACTTGCTAATGGCCTATCCTGATGACACAGCGAGACAAAATGCCGAACTTTGGTGTTCATTAATCTATGATATTGGGTGTGAATATGGTCATGAGGCAACTGAAATTCACTCGCACTTACAATCGCTTAAGGGATTAGAGAATAAGGGCCCTCAAGCACAAACAGTTCCTTCTGGTGGCGCAGTTAAGATAATGACAATTCATGGTGCAAAAGGCCTGGAATCAAGGGTTGTGGTGGTATCTGGACTGTTTCATGCTGGGAAGTCAGATTCATCACTATCTGCACGGAATAATGTTCTGGTCACTCCAGAAGTAGTTGCGGGTCGGATAAATCCATGGGCGTCTAGAGATAGACCATATGATGGCTTATGGGAATTTGCTAAAAACATCGATTCCGCTCAACGACAAGCCGAAAGACGACGCGAATTTTATGTTGCTTTGACAAGGGTGGAGGACCACTTAATTCTGGTTGGTTCCCCTAGTACTAACTGCTTAATGGACGAGTCTACCAGTAAGTTAACTTTCAAGAGCAAGCCTTCAAAAATCACTATGGGAGCCATGCTACTAGACGGCTTAAGAGGAATTTCGCATCGCAATCATATCACAGATTCTCCATGGTTATTACCCAATGATACCTTCGATATCGCCCTATCTCCATATCAAGAAACGTTTGTCAAATTAGACCCGTTTTCCCTATACCAAGACGCGATGCTTGGCGGGACAAGCGTTGACTCAATCAGAATATACCATGCACCGGAATGTTTCGAGTCAAGCAATCAAGTAACGCCGTTAGCGAGATGGCATAATATTGAACATCAGGCAGCAACAGCAAACAAGAAGTTTGCTGATTCAGCGGTTGACGAACAACCAATTTTCCCGGTCCGACATAAGATAAGACTGAGCCCAAATGAATTGGATACAAGTTTCAATTGTAAACGAGGCTATTGGATCTCAGAGGTAAAAGGCTGGTTGCCAACGATGTTGAAAATAAGAGATTTAGAATTCTCAAACCAAACCAAAGAGGATCTGTTTTGCGAGCCAAAATTATTCGGGTTACTCATGCATAGGTTGTTGGAACTAGGGCTGGAAAATCCATTCGAAAAGAACCAGCCGCCCATACTTCCACTAACAAAAACCTTCGAAAACAAGAATACAAACGATTTACTGGACCCAAAATTAGTTGAAGATGTGCTGTTAGAAGAAGGAATTTCCCTTTCAGCAGAAGGATTTGATAAGGCTAGGGCAGTAATGATGAAAGAACGCTTGATACATCTGTCGAAGTTGGTACACCGAGGCCTAATCGGTAAATTTTCATTGGGCGAGACATATCATAATCGGACTCCAGAAGGATTGAGGACCGAGTTGCCATTTTTCTTCAAACATAAAATTGACCTAAACGAGACCTATCGCTTAGGCTTCACAATTCACAAGTTGAAAAAGCTTGCAGAGGTTACAGGTGTCGAGGTCAGTTTTGATGGCCGAGCAGATTTAGTTTTAGCCTTTAGAGATGCAAACGAGCGCGGCTTATTACAGGTAGTTGATCTAAAAACTACGGGCTGCAGAGGGGATTTCAACCCACATAATCCTGATGAGGGGTCTGCTCTGCAGGTAATTCAAGGTGACCCATTAAGCAAATACCCTCAAACCTCTGCAGAGGAAAAAATCTTGCAAAAACATAAACTACAACTTACTCTTTATTCGCTAGCCCTCGAGGCCATAGAGTCCGATAAACCAGAACCAGAGCGCCGAGAAATTTTACCACCAGCAATTTTGATTGCTGCATCTGGTAGATGTGTTGAATTAACCGAAGAAGAATTTGAAACAGCCAAGCGTGATTTACTTCTACATCTTGAGTGGATAGCAAAATTAGCAGCAGAACCATCAACGGTAGAGGAGCCCAATAGTTGTTCATTATTTGATGGGCAACAGTGTTTTACTTGTAATGCCATAGATTCGATAACTAAAACTGAAATTAACTCAATTTCTGACCAGCAATGATTAATGTCTCTGCTGATTTTTTACCAGTTTGCCAATGTTTGATATTAGAGAAACCAGCAGCACCCCAGGCTTCAAGCCACTGGTTTATACTGAGAGTAGTCATATTTACCCCAACATGTTCAGGCCAGGTTAGGCTTTCTTCATTTTCAAGATAATGATCGATGCCTATCACGGCCCAGCCCTGTGGTTGAATCCATTGTTCAAAAAATACTTTGAGCATGTTCTGTGGATTATCAAGATAGTACAAAAATTCCATGGAATGTAAAAAATCATATTTTCTGGAAGGCTCGAACTCTGGCAAGAGGCATTTTGAGTAGTAACCATCAGGGTCGATTGTTTTAGCCTTTTCAATCATTGCGGAAGCCCCATCAATACCCTCAGCATAACCACAGGCAGAGTGGCTCTTCAAGAGTCGAACAACCCAACCGTTACCACACCCAACGTCAATTGCAGAAAATTTGTCTGGCATATCCTCGGCCTGTTTAAACAGGAATTCTAGCATTTCATTCACTGCAAATGCATGCCCTCTTTCCATGCCTTCATCCTTGCCAATCAACGCCCAATCGTGAAACACCTCAGTAGCAGGTCTTCTACTCATAACATAGGCTCGATTAAGCAGTCAATAAATCGTCGTATTTAGTCAGTAGACTAACTGGATATCTGAATTTGCACTGAGCTCGATTACCCCAACAGGGCCACTCCATGTCATCCAGTCTTTATATCCATCAATGAGCTTTTCATTAGCATTTTCTTTAGTCACACCGTTGGCAGCTTGTGATTGAGTCGAACAATAGATGTTTTTCGCACCGTCAGTTATTGTTTTCACCATCTCATAAAGTAAACCATCGGGGAATGCGCCAGAACTATTTACCTCGTCAATAAACTCTGCGTGTAACATTTTCACACCATCTGCTGCGAAAAACATATCAACGTCATAGCCGTTGTGTATTGCTTGAGCAGCACAGGCAATGCCAACTACACATTTCGTCAAATCAACTTCTGGATTCGTCACAATTTTGACAAAAAACCTCTTACCCATACCCTTGCGTATTGATTGTAGCATATTGAGTTATTGCGAGTAGCATGATAGCGGTTTGGTAATTTACTCTCGATTATATATTATGTTGATTTAGCCAACATCATGACTAATAGCGAATTGGTCGACAGACAAATACCAGTAACAGTGCTAACAGGCTTTCTTGGCTCAGGCAAGACAACGCTGTTAAACCACATACTTTCTTCTACCGAGCACAAAATGAAATTTGCGGTGATTGAGAATGAGTTTGGTGAAGTAGGTATTGACGAGAATATTTTGGTTGAAACTTCTGAAGAAAGTATCATCGAAGTGATGAATGGATGTATATGCTGTACTGTTCGAGGTGATTTAACTCAGCTGTTGCATAATTTGTATGACAGAATCAAGGACTTTGATGGTGTTTTGATTGAAACAACAGGACTTGCAGATCCAGCACCGGTTGCGCAAACTTTTTTTGTTGATGAGGGAATTATTGACCGCTACAAATTAGACGGGATAGTTACCGTTGTCGACGCTAAACACATCATCCCTCATCTCGATGACGAGAAACCAGAGGGTATTGAGAATGAAGCGGTCGAGCAGTTGGCCTTCGCTGACCGAATACTGCTAAATAAAATCGACTTGGTCTCCGATGCAGAGATTGAAGAGGTTCAAAATAGAATTAAATCAATCAACGCTTATACACCGATTTACCACACAGAAAACAGCATAATCTCACCTAGTGAGTTGATCAACATAGGTGCATTTGATTTGGAGAAAACTTTGCAGATGGATCCTGAGTTCTTAGATATTGAAGCAGAACATGAACACGATCAGGAAGTAACCTCGATGAGTGCGATTTTTACTGGTGATTTAAACATCAACAAATTACACTTGTGGATTGGAAACTTAATGCGAGAGTTCGGGCAAGATTTATTCCGTTACAAAGGTGTATTATCGGTAAAAGGGATGCAGAAAAAGTATATCTTTCAAGGCGTACATATGTTATTTAGCGGCGACTACAGTGACGAAGTTGCCCTGTGGAAAGAAGATGAAGAGCGCGTGTGTAGATTTGTCTTCATCGGTCGTAATCTAGATCATAAAATGCTGGAGCAAGGGTTCCTTAATTGCCAAGCAGAGAACTTACGGTTCAATGTCGGCGATATAGTTTTGGCCAACATTGGTGGTTACGCCAAAGCCAAAATTTTGAAATGCTGGGATGCTGGTAACCCTTACAGGGTTGAAATTCAGGATGAAGAAAAGCGGCTCTTCTACGTCCCGATTGATACTGACAAATTTGTTCAGTCACTGGACTAAATCAGCTAATTTAATGCATTACCGCCACAACAACCTACCCTTAGGCACCAAAGTTAAGCCTTGAAGGCGAAATATTACCAACTATCAACCCAACCAAGATTCATGTCTGAAAGCTCTGAACTCACCAGTATATTGTATCCACAAATCGACCCTCATACAACAGGAATGCTGCCAGTATCGACTTTACACACTATCTTTTGGGAGCGTAGTGGCAATACCGGTGGCCACCCAGTAATCGTGATTCATGGCGGCCCCGGAGGGGGCTCACAACCATCTTATCGGCAATATTTTGACCCCGAAAAATTTGATATTATTCAATTCGACCAACGAGGCTGTGGTAAGTCCACCCCATACGCAGAATTAGCAGAAAATAACACGCACAATTCAGTTGCTGATATTGAATGTTTAAGACAACACCTCGGAATTGAAAAATGGCACGTATTCGGTGGCTCTTGGGGATCGACATTAGGTTTGATATATGCTCAAAGCCATCCGACAAAGGTGCTTAGTCTAACTCTTAGAGGTATTTTCACGTGTCGGAAGAGTGAACTTCACTGGTTCTATCAACAAGGCGCTAGCTATGTCTTTCCAGATGCTTTTGAGCCATATCAAAATCACATCCCTGAGGCTGAACAAGAAAATTTAATCGCAGCATACTACTCTAGACTTACCAGCGCCGATGCCAACGTTAGGAGGGCTGCAGCGAAACAATGGACGCGCTGGGAAATGGCTACTAGCAGGCTATTTCCTGATCCAGAATATCTGGAAAAAGCAGACGATTTAGACTTTGCAGTGGCGTTTGCTAGAATTGAATGTCACTATTTTATCAACGGGATTTTTGTTGATGACGGACATATCCTTGACAACTGTGACAAGATTAGCCACATACCAGTGACCATAGTTCAGGGGCGTTATGATATGGTATGTCCAACTGTTAGTGCATGGGAATTACACAAAAAGTTGCCAAGCAGCAACCTGATAATTGTCCCAGATGCCGGGCACTCGATGGGTGAAACCAGCATTGCTAGGGAATTGGTTGTGGCAACAGATAATTTGTAATGAATAGTTAACTGAATAATCTTGACCTAATGAGGCGTTCCTTTGATATGGTGTGCATGAGTGGGGTTATTCAAGAGGATATACTCTAGGTGATTGTATGGCGGATGAGGGAACAATAACTCCAGAGATTCGAATTAGTGAACTTGAAGATGCACTTGCTACTGAAACCGAAAGGTTGCAGAAATTATTCGCAGCATATGAGGGCCAAGAAAAAGACCTGTTGGATGCGAGAGCAGAAATTGAGGTTTTAGAAAAAGAAATCATCGAGAGAGAAATAGAGAAAGAGGCTCAAGAGTCGCTCATTGCAGAGAAGGACTTCCGCATCAGAGATCTCGAAATGAAGGCAACTAAGGCTGATAAGAGAGTCGAACACCTTGAGCCTGAACTTGAGAAAATGGAAGAGAAATATTCTCGTGAGAAAGACCGTCTCGGTAAGATATTCAACATTGCAACAGAACTTGATGACGATTTGAAACTTGCAGTTGCTGAGATGAAGGTAAGAGATGATTGGTACGTTTCCCATATGACCCTGTTCGAGGATTTGAACAAGGCAATTAAGGAGCGCTATGAAATGATTGAACGAGCTGTTGAAGCGGAGCGTAAGTCTCAGCACATGGCGAGAGCGTTCGAAGAACGCGTCGATGAAATGGTCGATGCACGGGCTGCCGAAATGACCGTTGAACAGGCTGAAGAAATCAACTCAAAACCGATGGTTTCAACAGAAGAATCCGCTGATGCAGAGCAAGTTGATGAAGCGATTGAGAAAGCCGCAGAAGAGGCTACAGAAGCAGAATCCGGTGCAGAAGAACCAGTAGTAGCGGAAGAGGTGCCGGCAGAAGAAGTGCCTGCAGAGGAAACACCAGCACCTGCTCCAGCGCCCACATGGGGCGACGATGAAGATCCCTGGGCTGACGACTAGGTGATACAATGGGCGGCCTTGCAAGGGGCGGCCATGCCCCAGTGCTGATTACCTTCATGATGGGTTCAAGTGCGATTATCATTGGATTGATTATTGATTCACTCAATGGTTTAATGCATCTTTTCGGAGTATTATGCTGGATGGCATCAGCCTTTTTTGTCAACTTTTGGCGGGACCCGGGCCGCAAAATACCCGCTGAAGAAGGAGTAATCGTTTCACCTGCAGACGGCCATGTAATGTTCGTTCGACGTGAACGCGCGACCGGAAGAAGACCGACTGCAGATGAGACCAAATCATCGAACATTGAGATCGATGAACTGAGTGGACCGTGGTATCCAGAAGCTTTGGCTGAACCGCAAAGTTTTGCTACTGAACAAAGATTTGTGCCTGTAGAGATTGGTAAAGAAGCGCCTAATGATGTGTTTAGGGTAGCGATATTTATGTCACCACTGGATGTACATGTAAATCGTTCACCTTGTGCTGCGACAATTGAGCGGATGGAATACCGCACTGGGCGTGGGCGCAGACGAGGGCCATTTTTGTCAGCAATGAAAAAAGAAAGTGAGCACAATGAACGAGTACGGACAGTATTTCAAGCAGATGATGGCTTCCGTATCGAAGTCTGTCAAATCTCTGGCGCGTTTGCTCGGACAATAGTCCCATGGACAAATATTGGTGATGAACTGCGAAGAGGTCAAAGGTATGGAATGATTAGACTAGGCTCGAGGGTTGATATCAGAGTGCCAGCTAGATTGTTTGAACCAGTTGTTGAATCTGCGGAATCTGCTAACCCTCAATTCCCCAAGGGTCAATTTGTTCAGGCGGGTTCATCAATTATATTCCGGAGTAGGTAGGCGATTATTATGGACAGGAAGGTTTCGCTAACTTTGGTCGGTAATAATCCTAAACCAGTCAAAATTCATCATTTAGTGAAAGCTCCAGCAAACACTCCATGGGCAAAAGAAAAGCAGCAATCTTGGGATGCCAATAAACCTGCAACAGTTTACGTTACGCCTGAAACACTTCCAGACGGAACACCTTGTAGTGCAGTCACCGTTATCCTACGGACTAAAGGGTGCCACTGGTGGTGGTCAAGCGGTTGTACGTTCTGTGGTTATTTCAATGACACACGAGACGATGTAACCAATGAAAATCTTCATTCGCAATGGGAATTAGCGAAACAGCAGCATGATAATTTTGCTGACCAAGCGATGGTCAAAATCTATACCTCTGGTTCACTGTTGGAGGATCGTGAAATTCCCATTCAATTTCAAGAAACAGTGTTAAGAGATTGTCATGAGATGGGCAAAGAATTGATTGTTGAGAGTCGCTGTGAGCAGTTGACTGAGGATAAATTGTCATGGGCAACTTCAATCAATCCCTCTTTTACCGTCGCAATCGGTTTAGAAGCTTATGACGATGAAGTTCTGCGCTTCCATGTCAACAAGGGTTTTACTACAAAATCATGGGATCGAGCGGTGGAAAACCTACGGAAATTCAATTTGCGAATTAAAACTTATCTTATGTTCAAACCACCATTTATGTCTGAAAGGGATGCTCTAGATCACGGAGTTAGGTGGATCAAAGATGTTGCAGAGCGCAGTGATGAGATTTCCGTCAATCCAATGAACATCCAGAGGGGCACAGTAATCGATAGGTTACATAGGCACAATGAGTATCGTCCACCATGGCTATGGTCGCTTGTTGAGATGATTAAACAGGCACATCCAAATATCTATCCTGATGGCGGAGTGAATGGTTCCCCAGACCAGGTATGTCGTTTGATTGTTCATCCAACCGCTGGTGGTAAGATTCGGGGTGCACATAATTGTGGTACTTGTGACAAATTCGTAGTAGCAGCCATTGAGCGGTATGCCGTTAGTGGAGATCTAAGAGAATTCGACGGGCTGTCATGCGAATGCCAGTCAGTATGGCGCGAGGAGTTGGCCCTTGAATCTGCGCTTCCATTGCCGCTAGGTATTTCACAACCTAGACGCGGTAATCGTATTGACAATCTTCGCTCTCTATAACCAGATTTCATATTCTACACTACTGAATGTTTATCATCACTCCTCTTGTGGGTTGGATTGACCCCTACGGGGTCAAACGGGTGAAACATAATGAACAATACAATACTGCCTGATGTAACAGTTGGCTCGGGACAACCGTCGATGGGAAGAGTAGCACTTACCCTGATGTTCGTTGGGATGTTCGGCCTCTTCGCTTTATTTGCAAATGTTTTCGGCTGGGACTCAATGCCAATCCTTGGCGATATAGTCCCTCTTATTGGCAACCTCGGCGGTAGCGGAATTTGGTATTATTTGATAGGACTATTGATCGGTATTGGCATTATTGTAGCGACGCTAATCGGCGAGGTCGTCGTCGAATAGACGGGTGAAATATATGGAACCGGTAATTATTGCCTCTGGTATCTTACTAGCCATTTTGGTCACTGTTTCGTATTATGTGACCAACGGCATTGGTAGTATGGGCGCACCCATGCGCCAATTCGCGCTATTTCTGATGAACAAAGCTCCAGTCGGGTTAGTAGACCTATTCAAAGACGAACCAGGAAGTGGTAGCCGCACCTGGATGAAATATGGCACTGGCTGGTTTTTGTTGGCGGTGATATGCGGATTCATTGGTATATGGCACAAATATGATCCGACTGCACTGGATTCCCTTGCTAGTATTGGTTGGTCATATGATGATGGTTCTGCATTGGCAGATTTCACTAGTTCAGTAATGGGTATTGCGTTCACATATTTGCTGGTCGGGGGTTGTTTGGTTGCGGTCTCCAGAACCGGTGAAAACCGTTTAGCAAGTGAGGCGAATGCTTCGATGGTTGCGGTGCTATACACTGCGTCAATGACACTTAGCCTAATTCTAATACCAATAGTCTTCAGGTTCCTCGATCTATCTGACGAACAAAGTATCAGGGACTTGATAACGCTAATGACCACATATGTAGTCTCAAGTTTGTTATTCATTGCTCTATTAATGAATGTCCTAGCAACCTACTCAGTCAGGGGAGAAGGAACCTCGTCTGTCACAGCATGGTTCCTGATAATGGCAATTATTGCTCGACTGGTTGCCTCTCTGTACTATGTATTGGGAGAACTTACCGACAACACGCAGATGGTTTGGCTGTCCGAACGAGTCTTGGACGGTTGGGTCCCATTAGCACTTATGTTTGCACTCGCCTATCACGTTATTCCTCATGCTGCGAAAGCTCCAGTATGGTCTGCCTCTCTACTCAACGCTAACATGATTCTGCTATTTGTAACGGTGCCACCGTTCTTCATGACGGAAGCAAATGCTGGCGAGCTATTGCAAAATGTGGGTGCTCTGTTACTAACATTCTCGATGTTACCATTATTCGCCGGTTCGATTAATCTGTTAGTAACAGCATCAGCCAACTCTGGTAACGTATTGAAAAATCCAGGTTCTCTTGCGGCAACTTTAGCCATGTTCCTATTACCAATTTTCGCTGTTGGTGGCTACTTTACCGGTATGGATACACTTACAGGAACCGATAAGATGTTGACTATGTCAACTACCATTGATGATGGATTCATGTTTACAGTTGGTGGCTTGATGATGCTATCAGCGATATTCTCCTCATATCCACTCGCTGCTGGCAAGCAACTTGCTGATGCATCAAGAGGCAGTATGGCAGCTTGGTTCATGATGTTTGGTGGATTGGCTGCAACCATCACTATGTTGATTGGTGATTTTACCCAAAAGGCAGTGCTTGATTCAGGTGTCGAGGATGCAGTAGCTTCCACCTCAGGGTTTTACCTTACCGCTGCAGCAATGTTCTACCTCGTAACCATTGCGGTTGTATTAGCGGCTCTTGTGCTAATAAGAACAGGGACCTCTACACAGAAGTTGAAGGAAGTTGCTTCAGCCGAATCCGATGTTGAAACCTACACCCTTGTCGGAGGTACAACTACGACCATACAGCAACTAATCGGTAGAGGTGTTGGCATTAATACAACCCTTGTTGTTGGCGACTCTGTCGATGATGAAGGAGGTTCAACGGTAATTGCTGTATCGGCCTCCTTATACAACGATGAGATAACAGAATTCCCCGAAGAAGAAGGGCAAGCAGTCGAAGAAGCAGATCAACCAGACCCCGATAAGCAGCTAGCGATGCTGGTAGATTACCTAAAGAAAACCGATCAATCCGTATTCGAATTTTTCAAATCAATCGATCTTGATGACTCGGGAAGCATCGATGGCTTTGAGTTCCAACAAGCACTGATTAGTAGCGATGTTGGAGAATATCCCCCATGGGAGTTGGAAGGGTTGCTGTTAGCGATAGATCTGGACAGCGATGGCAAAATCAACCTTCCAGAATTAGATATTGCACTTGCGCAGATTGCTGCTAAATACGCTTCCACAGAACAAGAAAAGCCTCCAGAGGAAACACCGTCTAATGAAGTTGATGGGGGCACAGAAGATGTAGCAGCGATCACTTACACCAAAGCCACGCTAGCGAAATTAAAGAAAGCCGAACTAATTGAAATTGCCAAAACCCTCGGAGTATCTACATCTGGGACTAAGAGTGACTTAACCTCCGCAATCCTCAGTGCTTGACAGGCGATGGCGTATGAAAATTGGTCTAGTCGGTAAACCTAATGTCGGTAAATCAACGTTTTTTGCCTCGGCAACCTTAGCGAAGGTCGACATTGCGAATTATCCATTTTGTACTATCGAACCGAACGTTGGTGTGGCGTTTATCGCTGCAAGACTAGATTGTCCTTGTAAAGAATTGCGACAAAAATTACAGAAGGACGGGAGGTTAGGACCGATAGACCAAAATGATCCACGTAAAGGTAGTATTTGCCAGCCAAGAACCGGTAGTTGCACCGCATTTAAACGGCTAGTGCCATGCTACCTAGTTGATGTTGCGGGATTAGTTCCTGGTGCTAGTGAAGGAAAGGGTAGAGGAAATGCCTTCCTTGCTGATTTATCAAATTGTGATGCACTTATCCAGGTAGTAGATGCAGCAGCAACGACTGATATTGAAGGCAACCCCTCCTCTCCAGCAACCGATGTTAACGCTGCGGCTCAGTCAATCCAGCAAGAAATAGACTTCCTCAGCCTGGAGCTTGATAATTGGATATTTGGATTATTGGAAGACAGTTGGTCACGTGGTGTGAGAAGAGTTCAGTCAGAAGGTGAAAAAGGCATATTGAACTTTTTACATGACAAATTATCAGGTTTGGGCTCGTCCTTAACATTGGTAACCAGAGGATATGAACAATTCAAACATCAGTATGATGATTCAACCCCTCCATGGGATTGGAGTCGAGAAATTTTGCAATTATTAGCTCAGCATCTTCGCCGTGAATTATTCCCCATCCATATAGCAGCCAACAAAGCAGACCTTGCTATCGATGGTGTGCTGAATTTAGTGAATGCTAACGGGATAGTAGTTGCCTGCATGGCAGATATGGAGTTAGGCCTACGGAGAGCGTCGGCAGCGGGTATGATAGATTATCAAATCGGCTCAAATGAGTTTGTTATTGCAGATGATAGTAATCTATCCGCTAAACAGTTAGGTGCGTTAAACAAAATGCAGGCGAAATTGACCGCAGTGGGGTCGACGGGAGTCGCCAAAGTTATTGATGAAGTCCTGTTTGAAGAACTTAATCACATAGTAGTCTATCCTGTTCAAGACGAGGGGCAATGGACTGATGGTGATGGCAAGATACTCCCGGATGCTTTCGTGGTGCCTCAGGGTATTACTGCTAAACCACTGGCTTACAAGGTTCATAGTGACCTTGGAGATGGATTCATCAAAGGTGTCGACGGTAGAACAAGACGAGCAGTCGGTGCGGACTATGAATTAATGAACGGAGACGTCTTGAAAATTCACTCAAGATAATTAATGCCCTTTTGGTCGCTCATATTCAGGTGTCAGCCTAGCCATATTACCAGCAAAGTGTGCGCTTCTAAGGAAGAACCATGCTGGGGCGAATAGTGTTAGCCCGATTAAAACGAGTAGAAAGTATAGCCCCCATGGGTCGACAGAACTGATATACATGCCCCAAAGTGTCCATAACACTGGAATGTAGAGAAACATACTGTATCTTCTGGCCACTAATGATAGTCTTGCATTACGCAATTTTTCGCTGTATAGATTTTGAACTTCTTCCTCTGTGGCAATTTTCATTTCTACAGCGCAACGGATGCAAACTTGGGCGCGCGGTCCGTTGCCATGAATAAATTGGTCACGAGTAAAAGTCCCCAGACAATACCTACAAGTCGGCATTAACTCCCCTCGTGTGGTCCTAGATTGTCTTGATTCTTCAAGCATCCGTTTTTAGGGATAAAAATGCTTTAATTAATTCAATTCCATTCTTCGAACCAATGGATTCGGGGTGGAATTGGACGCCATGAATTGGCTGAGAGTGATGCCGCAATCCCATGATTGACCCATGTTCATCAACACTATTTGTTGAAAACTCTCCAGATCCGTTACCGGCTATTACTAGTGAATTATATCTGACATATAATTGATTAATTTTGTCGCCGTGAAATAGTCCGGAACCATCACTTTGGCAGACAACCGGCGTGCCGTGGACTGCTCCATTAGGGTCTTGAATCAAATCATAACCGTCTGCGATACCGATCGCCTGATGACCTAAACAGATACCAAGTAGTGGAATCTTTAATTCTCCTGTCAGCGCTAATTTCGCAATAGCCATTGTTAATTTCGAATCTTCAGGAACACCAGGTCCGGGACCTAGTATAATGTGAGACGGAGATTTGTTGTTTAGGAACTTGGTTAGGTTTGAGGCTATTGCACAATGCTCAGAGATTTTATCTCTGCCATTAACTATGCAAACCTCATAACCAAGACCAGCAACCACATTTGCGATATTTAGGGTAAAAGAATCAAGGTTGTCGATAATCAGCACACTATTGGTAATTCCGTAATCATTCTCAGGGTCAGTGACTGTATTTATCGCACCACAGTGAGAAAAATTAAATTTATTTTCTATTGGTAGTTTTGTCACGTCGAGGGCTCCACTGTTTGTTACATTAAACTCAGGCTCAAGCCAACCGCAGGCTTTTCGAATTGCTTGCGACTTCCATACGGCTTCAGCAACCTCCATCTCGGGCAATGAACGAATAGTGATCCCACCGCCTGCTCCAACGACTCCCGACCAGGACCTACCGCGTTTATGGGCTTCTAAGGTGCGAATCAAAATATTCCACGAACAGTCATTGGTAAATGGATCGAACCAACCAACTGAACCAGTCCAAAATGATCTATTGGTGGCTTCGATTTGGTCAATTGCTGCGCTTACCATGGTTCTCGGACATCCTGTTATGCTACCCCCTGGAAAAATAGCATCAAGTGCATCATTACTTGTGTATCCAACTGACAATTTACCAGTTATATGAGATACTAAATGATGCACGTTAGCGTATGACTCCACATCAAACCGTGAAACATTGACAGTTCCTACATCAGAAATTCTAGTCAAATCATTGCGCATTAAATCAACTAACATGCGATGTTCAGAACGTTCTTTTACATCAGCAATCATTGTATCAATCATAGCTAAATCTGCGGATTTATCGGCACCACGTGTAACAGTTCCCTTAATCGGGGCCGTGAACAAAATACCTTTATCACATCTCAGCAGTGTCTCAGGTGACGAAGAAACAATTGCAAGACCTAAATCAACCGCTTCAATATAAGCGGAGAATGGTGCAGGGTTTGCCGCAGTCAACCGATGAAAAATATCCAGCGGATGTTCAACTAATTCGCCGCACCAAAAACGGCCAAAATTAATTTGGTAAAACATACCTTTGGCAATTGAGTCAGTAATTTGACCGATGGTATCTAGGTGCTGTTGGTCATTTATTGATGAGTTTTCTGGGTTATTATTTTTAGGTTGTTCAGCTAACTCTAGCCTGATTTCACGGTTATCAGAAAGTATTGAATTGACCGATTCAGTCCAAATTTCATTGGATCCAAATACACTGAAATTGTCCGTTGCATTGTTGTGAATGATAAAATCCTCAACTAACCATAACACTGCAAGTACGGTATTATCGTCTGGTTTTTTTGTCAAAGCTATTGGCTGTGTCCATTGAATCATATCATAAGCAACCGAACCGGCCCAAAAAGCTCCTTTTGGCAGGCAGGTGCTCTCCGTTTGGAAGTTTAATTCCGGCGTGATATCCTTCAATCTATTCAACAGGTCTCCCAGTCCAGTAGCAGAAATTATGTCCGAATGATACCAACAACCATGTTTCCATTCTTCAACCTCAGCAAACAAAATCGGTGTTTTCTCCAATAATTCGAGTTTTCCTTCCAGTGCGTTGTTAGGTTTGGTAACCGGCATATCCTTTGGTTGTCTGATGACGATTCTGATATTTGTTGGGCCGCATACAATAGAGTTTTGAGCAAGATGAGTAGTCGGGCCGCCTGATTTTAGCACTACTAAATCAGGTGAACCAAACTCAATCGCTCCAGGCCCAAGCAGTCCAGCATCGATGAGTAAGGACGCAAAAGCGTTCACACCACTTAATTTCAGTCCTCGCACAAATTAGTCCAATTATTAATGTTAGAATAATGTTGAGCGAGGTATGCAAGAAGTTTGGACGAGATAGTCCTTTGATGTTGTCCGACTTTTTCTCCATCGATGGTAAGAATATTACAAGCACCTATACCAACACCTACAGCGATTAATTCTGCGCAACGAGCAACTAGGCGTTCGTTCAACTTTGCATAGTTTACCGGTATACCTATTGCCTTGAGTTGCGGTGCGACCACATCAAGAGTAATACCTTCAACGGCCTGTGGGCTATCGCTGAAATATGCCACACCGTCTTCGTCGATTACCATCACGCTTGCTCTATCCCCATCAATGATACAGTATTCATCGATTAGTAGAGCGATGTCGGCACCATTTTGTTCAGCTATTGATTTTGCTTCATAATACGGCTGCCAGTCGCCATGTTTAGTTCCAGTTATATCTCCTAACCATTTTTTCAGTGGCATAGATATTGCGTGCATATCACAATTCCTAAGTTTGGGCAGCGGCCTTGGATTGAGCCTAATTTCATCGTTTTCAGAATCATATGTTATATTCAGCAACTGAAGTTCTTCGATGGGACTAGCACCAATGAGCTTAATGTGATTGGATAGTGTTGTTGTGAAGTCACTTGGCAGTTCAATCCTTAACCTCTCAGCATGGCTCTTCAGTCGTTTTAGGTGTTGAGCAAAATCAGCAATGCTAGTTTTACCATTCCACAAAACAGTCGTGAACACAGCACTTCTAGGCCCAATAGCCATGTTATAACCTCACAATAAGTCGTCTAGGAACGACGTGTCTATATTTGGCTTTGGAGATTCTTTTTCGTCATTTAATTCGTTCAGCAACGCGTTGTTCTGTGGCTGAAGCACTGGTTGTTGCGGTTGATAGGTTGGGCGCTGGTAATTCTGATTATTGTCGATTCTTTGCGCTGCAGCGTATATATCATTTTCAACCTGTGGGGAAATTTGCGGTGGCGGGGCTACTGGAGTAACCGCACCAAATCCTGGAGCGTCATCCCAGTCTAAATCATCCTGAATGCCCCATGTAGCCTCTTGGAGCTCCCAGTTCTTGCTGCGCATTCGCTTATTATTTCGGGTTCTGACTATCGCCACAAGCAGGAATAATGCAACCAATAGCAACCCGGCAGCCAGTAAATTTGGCGTTGTCAGTAATGCGGTGAAGTCGGTATTTTCCTCATTTTCAAGGTTAGAGTTAGAGTCTGATTGAGTTGGTGGTAAAACCTCAACTGGTAGAACATCAAGCCTCGTTCTGTCATCATCAAATGGTGAGACTGCAATATACCAAGTTGTCAAGTTATCCAAATCATCAAAGTTATCACTGGTGATAAGGAAGTTGGTTGATGCTCTAACTTCGCCAATCTCGGTATAGTCAGTTATTTTGGTGAGACCCTCGTCGGAAATGTAGATCTTGTAGCCACGAATCTCACCTGAATTCACACCGCTCCAGGTTACCAAAATACCATCATTATTCCAATCAGCCCGCAACTCCTCAACTGGAGTCATATAATCTCCTGAATCGTCAAATCCATCATCAACCGCCTGGCTTGAGACAACGGTCAAGTCATCCAAATATGCATTACCGGATGTATCGATAGCCACTACTGCAACCCATATCTCCATATCAGGTAAAACAGGTAAGTCGCCCATTACCTCCTTTATTTGCACAGGTAACTCGGGAGTTCTATCCAGGGTAATCATTGGTATGCTTGGTCCCCCGCTACCGGGGGCAACACTGGAGAAATTGTTAGATGAGGCGTATACCTCATAACCCCCAATATCGCTTGCCTGACTAAGTTCAAACGTCAATAAAAGGGCACTACCATCGTCATTTGGCCGGTCAGAGAGATCTAGGTCTGTCAGTCTTTCAGGTGGTTCTGTATCAGCTAGATTATTGATTGGAATTACACTTGCTTGAGGCAACGATGTCAAGTGAACATTACCTTTTATGTCGTGTACAGTTACGGTCACGAATAACTCGATATCAGGCTGGATCAATTGTGGGGTTGCCATCGTGATGTCCATTGTGCCTAGTGGTGAACTATACAAAGCAGTAGAAATTGTAAACTCTATCGGGTTCCTATCCTCATCAATCCACTGCTTGTTAATCATCAGACATCCGCATTTGTCGGGATCATCACCAAACGCTGCCCATGCTGCGTTCAAATCAGTTACCGGCTGGTCAGCGGCCCAAACGATGTAATGCGAGAAATCATCAGCCGTAGAAATTGTCCATACAACATCAATAGCTGTGCCATCATCATTAGGACGATCAAATGCATTCACAGACGTAATTCGGTCGGGTGTTCCACCACTGCCGATTGAATTTCTCAATGGCGTTGCTGAGACTACGTCAACATCAATTAGGTCAACATTGAGCCAGTCGTCATATGCGACTACAGCAAGCAAGTATGGTTGACCATCAATCAAACTCAAGCCGTCGATCTCATCGACAATAGCACTGGTTGTGCCACAGTCATCAACAATCAGGGCTCGAGAGAACCCATTTTCCGGTAGTGATTGTATAACGGTAATGGAAGGGGAGCCATCATCTAATTTCACCCAAACTGCGTAGAATGTACAATCGTCTGCTATACTTTCATCCCAGGATATGGTAATTCTTCCACCATCATCGTCGGGCGTATCCATTGCACTGACATTTTCTAGCTTTGGTGGCGCAGTGAGGTCATTGAGTCCACCAGTTGGTACTACAGGGCCAATGATAAATGGATTGATTACATCCTCTTGGTCTGTAAGGTCGACACAGGTTAACCCAATCCAGTAAGGTCTTCCAGCATCTAATTGAATGATTGTGGTGTTGCCCTCAGTTGGTGGTAATTCTACTTCGTGAGTTAACCCTAGAACATCACTAAACTCAACTGTTGAGGCATATATCTTTGTGCTCTTAAGGTCTATTGACGTACACCTAGCCCATTCGATTTCCAGGTCTCCATCTTCGCCGCCTTCATGCGGTCCAGCATTAGCCCATGTCGGCGATAGTGGCACTTCATTGGACGGTGATGCGGGGCCAATTTGCGAGGAAGGGGTGCCAAGCCGACCGTCATCATACTCTACAACGATAACTGCATAGTAATCGACGCCATCGATCAATGGTTGTCCGTTTGAGGTTGTGATATCGCTTTGAAGTCGGCTGTGGAGAGAAATTGCTTTGTCGATTGTCCGTCCAGCTAAATCATCAGTTGTAATGCTGCCAAATGGGCCCTCATTGAGATAGATAAGATAGCGCGAAAAGTCATCATCGTGTACCAAAGTCCACGAGGCGCTCAACGTGCCTCCACCATCGTCTGGGCGATCTATTAAATCAATCATCTCGACCGGTGTTTCTAATTTGATGTAATCGTAGGTTATTCGTGCTTCAAGGGACCCGTTTGATGGCGCTCGGAGGTTTAGCTGAACATACTTAGTGCCATTAATTTGAACTGCATTATCCACCGCAGACTGCAGTGTGTTTGCTAGTTGTGGGTCGTCTGATAGGTTCAAAGTTACGGCATACTTTAGGCTATTTGACTTCGCCCAAGTAGCAGCGCCGCTTACTGGCGAGGTGAAGGCCAATGGGATGCCCTGGAATAGAATATTGTGAATTCCAGGAGTGCCGGTGTCTTGGTCGAGAATAATCGGATTATCAAGGCTAGCAAGTTGTATCTGAACACCCGGGTGAGTTAGATTCGTAATATCTTGATTGATTAGATTGAAGCCCATATTCAATGGGTCAGCCCGTCTTAATTCGAATCTTTCAAGGGGGGTCCATTGCGGGTTATTCATCCAGCCAAATAAACCATCATCGTCGGTTGTTATCCACAAATAGTCTTGAGAAATCGTACCACTAGAAATTGAAACATCTGGAATAACGAACACTTTTGCTACGGAATGGGAAGGTGTAGTGGCGTCAATTATCGTAATGA
>DUKK01000157.1 GCA_013329355.1 Candidatus Poseidoniaceae archaeon
TTTAGATTTGTGATGGCTATGATTACCATTGGTGTTGACGAAGCAGGCCGTGGACCAGTAATTGGCCCACTGGTAGTATGTAGCGTAGCACTACCTGATAAAGACCTCAAGCTCTTGTCTGAAAATGGCGTAAAAGACTCCAAGGATTTGTCGGCCAGCAAACGGGAAGATATCCGTCAGTGGTTTCTTGACCAGTGTCATGCTAGAGGTTGGAGTTATGCACTGGTTTACTGTGAAACTACTGAAATTGATTTGGCGGTGCAGCAAAATGGACTGAACATTTTAGAAACTGAATTATTTGCTGAATCTATTAATCGTTTATCGATTAATTCAAGACAAGATTTGGAAATCATTTGTGACGCATGTGATATCGATGCTCTTCGTTTTAATAAGCGGGTTTCAAAGTTAATTGATCTATGGCCATGGCCTAATTCTAAAATTGATAGTTTTCACAAAGCTGATGAGAACTATCCCGTTGTTGGGATGGCAAGTATTTTGGCAAAACAAGCGCGTGATGAAGCGATAAAATCTATTGAGGGAAAACTTGGCTTCCCCATTGGCTCGGGATATCCAAGTGATCAAATTACAATCAATGCGGTAAAAAAAATGATTGGAGACACCCCACATGAAGCATTACGTTGGTCATGGTCAACCGTCAAGCGGATTTGGTCTGAGAACAATTCCACAGAAATGCCAGATAGGTTGGTTGCCAGTGGCAAACAGAAGACTTTATTCTGACCATTTAATTGATGAAGTATTGACGACAGGAGGACGTGTTTGACATGGATTGGACGCCGGATTTGGAGACGGAAAATATGCTTTGGCATATGGCAATTCAGAACGCTATCGAATACTCTGGAAAGGCATCCCCGGGTTCGGTAATCGGACGTGTAATGAGCGTACGGCAGGATTTGCGTCAGCACGGTAAAATCATTAGCCCACTAATCGCCCAAAAAGTTGCATCGGCTAATAAGCTAGCAATGGACCAAGGTTTAGACCATTTACGAAATATTCTACAATCTGAAGCACCAGAGTTGTTACAGCAGCGGGAAAAACAGGCAAGACGAACAGGACTCCCAGAGTTGGCCAACGCGGAAAAAGGCAAAGTTGTACTACGCTTTGCCCCAAACCCAAACGGTCCGCTATCATTTGGTCACGCACGTGGCATCATAATCAATGGTGAGTACGCCAAGGAATATGATGGTGAATTAATTCTGCGTTTCGACGATACTGACACATCAAAGAAACCGCCGCTAGTCAAAGCCTACGACCTCATTCAACAAGAAGCTGAGTGGCTATTGGGGTTCTCGCCTCATAGAATAATTATAGCCAGTGATAGAATCGCAGAATATTACAGCCACGTCGAGCTAATGCTGGAAGGCGGCTTTGGATATGTCTGTAAATGTAGTGCAGAGCAATTCAGAGAATATCGTGTTGGTATGACAGACTGCCCGTGCCGTAGTTATTCTACAGTAGACAACCTCGAGTTTTGGCAAGACATGCTCGATGGAACCTATCAACCAGGAGATGCGGTCGTCAGAGTAAGAACTGATATGACGCTTAGAAATCCCGCGTTGCGTGACTGGCCTGCTTTACGAATCCAAGATACTGAGGCTAATCCTCATCCACGTGCGACAGTTGGCTCAAAATATCGAGTATGGCCATTGCTAGATTTCCAAAGCGCTATTGAGGACCACCTGCAGGGTGTAACCCATATTATCAGAGGCAAAGATTTGATGGATTCAACCCGCAAGCAGAAACTACTGTACGAACATTTTGGTTGGGATTACCCTGAGACTATGTATTGGGGGCGAGTCAAAGTACATGAGTGGGGCGGATTTTCAACCTCGCAGATGCGTAAAGACATCGAAGCGGGTTTGTTTGAGGGTTGGTCAGATCCAAGACTACCAACCATTGCCAGCCTTTCTGGCAGTGGTATCCAGGCAAGCGCATTGCGAAACTTCTGGACTGAATTAGGCGTTACTCAGAAAGATATCGCCGTACCATTAGCAACACTTTATTCACACAACATCAAGATTATTGACGATGATGCACCAAGAATAGCGTTTATTAGAGATCCGGTTGCTTTGACCCTAGTCGGTGTAAATGAGTCCTTTGTTGAGATTCCTACTCACCCCAACACATCTAATTTAGGCACGAGAAAGATAGACCTGCAAAACTCAGTAGTATTTGTCGAGCGAGAGGATTTACAACATCACAAACTTCGACTCAAGGAATTTGGTGACTTCGACATTAAGGATAATCAAGCACACTTTGTGGCCAAAGAGCGGACTGATAAACGAAAAATTATTCATTGGACCTCAAAAGATTCTTCCGTCGATGCGTCGCTTCAGCGGGTCATTGATGGCGAGATTTGCTTACTCAAGGGGAAACTCGAGGAACACCAACTACCATCAAATACACCGGTGCAAATAGAACGAATTGGCTATGGCATTATTGCTGCGCATGATAAAATTATTTTCACTCATGATTAGGAAGAATCAAATCTTTGGTCATCCACGTCAAGGCAATGTCCAACGATGTGGTGACTGTTGCAGACTTAGACTTAAATGATGAGCATATGACTATTGGCCTAAGTGATACACTGCAAGAAGCAGCCAGAAGACTTTTGTCGGTTCCCGGTGGTATTCTCGTAGTTCTTGATGATGAATCAAAAGTCAAAGGAGTGATAGGATACAAACAAATGCTTGTGGCTATTGATTCAGAAACCGACACAAAGAACGCAACCTGTGCCGAACACATGGAAATGGATTTCATGGAAGTCACACTTGAGGAAGACCTGCAAGATGTGCTGAAAAAAATTCATCAAAGATCTCCACAAGCCGTTGTTGCGACTGATGACCATGGTGATTTTAGTGGCTATTTTTCACCAAATGATTATCAAGCTAGCAGAAAGTTAGTAAAATCACTAAAAAAATTGAAATTGTGATTAGCCAACGATTTTGATGGTTTTGCCACAGCCAGCACACGCGACCCTAAGCGGCCGCTCATCACTCAATACTGGAATATTAGTATCACAAGAGGGACAACCAACCGTCGGTACATCGACCTGCACCTCAGTTTGGACCTGTTTGCTAGCCTTTTGCCTCCGCGGACTGATTAATCCGGTCACAATCCACAGCATGGATGCGACTCCAGAAGCACCGAAAACAAATAGTGGAGGATATGAAAAAACGTATATTAGACCTACAATTGGCACCAAGACTAATTCCAAATTAAGGAACCTACGGTGCTTATTTCTAGTCATCGAGAAGGAACTAAACAAGCCAAATAGGACAATTGCTAGAGTGATTAAAGTTAGCGGCATTGGAGCAAATAGAAGATTATCATTTGGTTGGACAATGATGGTGAAATCTTCATCTAAACTGGTTGATGACGCTTCTATGTTGATTACTTCGCCCCAAGGATATCGCGAGTGAGAAAATGACAGATAGTCCGACTCCAACATTTCAGAATTACCAAATGATGTCAGTACGGAAGACTTTGCCTCAACTGAAATGCTATAGTCTTGCCATATTGGAGTGGTTTGAGTTTTAGTAAAACTTCTCAAGAGTTCTAATTGTTGTCCACTTTGTAAGGTTTGAAGCGTTGAAAATGTGATACTTAGTGGATGATTGACAACCCTAGTTTCACCCATTAAGTCGACAGAAATCGAGATTGTGTCAAAATCTGCGGAATCACCAATCAGCTCGTTACTTTGCAATTGCATTCCACCGATATCGCTCATGTAAGTTCGGTAGCGGGTTTTCATCTCACGCTCAAACTGCTCTTTTTCTACATTCTCGATATTCCTACTCTCACGGTTATCATCCGAGACGCCACCTTTGTCCCAACCGAACAATACTGAAGATGTAGGCAAATCTGTGTCGCCTATGTGATCCATTCCCCACCGTATCCAAAATGCCATTTCACCATCAATGTCAATAATCGTGGTTTTAGCCATTTTTAAATTGCCATCATCGCTTGATAAGTCGATTAATTGCTCTATCGCTAGTGGGCTTCCCGAACCGCTAGTTCTGAGTGGTTCATCTTCCGGGTAAAATGTTCCAGTGCCGCCACCGGTATCTGTGACTTGGATAGTGAATTGGGTTGAACCCTGAATGAGCGGGCCATTTGGTTGTAGATTAAGCCTGACAGATACTTGGATACTAGTTGTGCCACTGGCTGCATCGGTCCATGTCCAAGTCACAACAATCGAATCACCTCGCTTGGTTTCTATCGGGTCACCGTCAACCTTCAAGCCATCAACATACATCTCTATTGAGTCAGAGTAAGCGAGTGCGTCTAAACCAAACGGCGAATCGATAACTGCTGAGAGATATGTGTCTCCACCCTCGATAATGGGTTCATCGATTGACAACTCCATCAACGGAATATTTGCTGACATGCTAGAGTCAAATTCATCCGAACCCCAAAGGAATTCTAGTTTTGCATCTCCCCCAGGCACGCTAAAAACAACGGAACGAGCACTGAGTTCCAGTTCTATTTCACTAGACGCCGATACTGACATTTCCTCAATAGGTATCGCAAACTCAATCGTACCCTCCCCTTGAGCGAGGACCGAGGAATCTAAATTCGTTGAGTCAGAAAATACTTGAGAACCGATTTTGACGCTTGCTGTGGCATTAATTTGGGCACCGCCTGCATCACTTACGCGATAATTAATTACTAGGTTCCAAGTCGATTCAGGGATAGATCCTGGCCATACTCGACCAAAACTCCAAACACCAACGGTTTCTTGTGATGTTATTGAATTGGCAATCACTGCATTATTCGCCTCGTCGGTGAGCAACTGGGAAAAAGGTGTTAGTTCACCTGTAGACCCACCAATCAGATACAGTTCAATATCGTGAGCATCATCACAACAAACGACGGTTGATTGTCCTTCAGACGAGCCAATCACGCTACTAGAGAACGGTATTGACAGCATCATAAAAATTAGTACGAGGTGAATTACTCGTCCTGGTCTAGTGGCCAACACATCACTACCAATAACTCATGGCTCATAATTTACTCTATTGAGTGTGAGCCAATCTAGTCAGTTTACAAGTGCTGAAATAATCTCACAAGGCTTTTTCCAGCAGGGTGCCCAACTCTTTCTCAAATAGTGACACAAGGGCTTCACCAACTTCTCCTTGTAAATCCTCGGGCAATAGTCGTAAACCCAATCGAGTAGCGGCTCTTGTTGCCTTCAACTCAGCATATATTGAGCGTGCTTTAGATTGGAAGTAATACGAAACCGCTTCCTTAATCTCAGCTTTCAATTCGGGGTCTGAATCGACCTTATTGCGTATATGAGACTTTAATTCGTCTTTTACTAGGTCCCTAAATGCTTCAATAACCAGGTCCTCTGTTGACATCAAATCCTTGATTTGGTCTTTGATGCTACCAGTAAGTAGTCGCTCGATGGCCATATACCGGCGAGATACTACTATTGTTTGAATTCATCGTATGTGCCTATTCAAACCCACCAGTTGAAATTAGCCGCTTCAGTATATCACCCGCATGGGATTTTTTCTCACTCTCATCCACTGGCCAATCAGTTACTGCAGTATGAATCTGGCTGTGCAGATCCTGCACCCCTTCTCCAACAATAATTCTAAACCATAGCAATTCTTCCAACCTTGGGGTAGAAATTTTCGGGTTTAGAAGCACTGGTAATACCAACTCGCTCATTGCCTGTCGACGTTGTTCATGATCCATTTTTGGCCATTTTTTTGATAGGCGTCTTAGCATATTATCTGGAAAGTTCGGTATCATATCGGTATTTGGATTAGCAATTTCTGGGATTGGAACTATACTAATGGTGCCCTCGCTTTGTAGGCTGTCACGAATTTTAGTATAGACTGGGTCATACGAATTGTCTAACGATTCACGTAACCACTGTCCGAATCCAGCCAATGGACGCAGTCGTCTGACTCTGATTCCATTTGGTGAGATTAACGAGGCAATTGCAGCAGATTGAACAACAACATCCAAGGCCCCATTATGTTGTTTCACAGAGTTAGGATGGTTGACAGAAACTGCCAAGGGTAGAATTCGACAGCGGCCGTGGTCATCGATTTCTTCCATCTTCCATGTATCCTCAAATTGCTCTATGCTTATCACTGTCTTAGCGGTTGAGGAGTAGTTATAACCCTCGCCCTTTGATTGATTATGAATTGAGGGCAATATTTTCCGGCTGTAGGATATTTTAGCATCCATCATAGCAGATTCTAAAAATGCCAAAGAAACAATTCCTTCCAAATCAGCAGTGGCAAATATAGCAACATTATCGACGCTGGTTATTTTGTCAACTAAATCATATATCCGGGTTTTAACATCTCGAAACAATTCTGTCTCTGCAATGTTTTGCATGTCAACCAAACAACCCGCGCAATAATTACTGGCTGTGTAGTATATCAATTACTCGACCATTAGTCTTAGCTCATCTCTCTTATATCGCCAGTCTGCGGGCAATTTTCCTTCTGAGATGTAATAACTTGCAAGTTTTCTGAGCTTCGCTTCGGTGATTTCTAGCGAGCGCTTGTTGTGAGTGTCTTTGTGGTTGCCACTACCCAAGTGCTCGATAATTCGGACTGCTTGTCGCATCAAATTCATCATATCTTCTGGGTAGTTACCGCCAATGTCATGTTCGGCTAATATTGCACCGATTCTTTTGCCTGTCACTAATTTTACGTTGGGGACTGCATGCTGATCTCGCATGATTGTGCCGATTTCCGCAGTGGAGTGACCGGATTTACCAAGTTCTACAATGAGTTTTGTTACTTCATCAGCATCAGTATTAGACCATTCAGGAGCCTCAGTAACGTACGGCTTAGATGAGCCGCTTTTGCCTCTTCTAGACTTATACATTCGTGCCATATCAATCACTCAAGCACCCTTGCGACTTGCCTCTCATTATTAATCACTCCGCATGTATCGTATGTGAAATACGATGGCTACAGGCGCTGGTGACCTTTTGCCAGCATTCCGGGTGTTGATGACCATTCCCAACCTGATGCTGTGGCCCTAGCAAGTCCAATCGGTGCAGAATTTTGTATAACTAACAAATCGTCACCAGATAAAATTGACTTATCAAATACCTCGACTATGCTACCAAAGATGTCACCCTTCCACGAAACCTCTGGTTTAATTGAGATTTCCTTTAGCGAGGAGTGTTCTGCTATTGGGTGTATGGATGACTTAGACAAAGAAAAACCACGACGGTCATTTGACCACAGGGCTATTTGTTTGCTATTTTGTTCTAACCGCCAGTAGGGTGGTTTACCCCTAATTTTAACATCAAACAACCAACTATCGTTGTTCATTTTGTAACGAGCGACACTCTGGAAATTATCTTGGAGAATTTTGTGATGTTTCCGATTCCTATATCCGTGCTTCTTTGAGACCAATGAAGTGATTTCACGTAAGCTATCTAAGGCATCCCGAGAAGTAGGCGGAAGATTTTGGCTGGTATCATAATACTCAACGCCCTTTAAATCGAATTTCATCGAAGTGTGGTTGATCACAGTGTGATATTGATTGCGGTCAATCAATGACTTAAGCATGAGATATGTCCTATCAACTTCATCAGCACTCCATACACCTGTTACTGGAATATCATAATGAGAGGCCGGCCAGGTCTCTTCTAAATCTCGCGGGACTAGACCAAGTGGTGATGTCACCATAACCTCGTGGAAACTAGTATTTCCGATTGCATCGAGAAATTTTCTATGAGATTTTGACATACGATATGGTTTCTTGGCTGAACATGGTAACAACACTAAGACTCTGTCAAGTCCGGACGGTGGTAAATACTGATTTGCGATATAATCAACCCAGTGCGTTACTATAGGGTTGGCCAATGATTCAGCAGAATTGCAATGCAAAGAATAGCCTTTAGAAACGTGGGAAATTCCAACTCCCTGTTTCATTCTTACAACTTGATCGTGATATCTTAGGTGTTCGACTAACTTTGGACTGTTCAATGATCGTTGCTCAACTAGTGACCGTAATGAACCGCTTGATAGGGCTGACTTTACCTCATTGATTGCCAGTTTCCAATGCAGCAATTGTGACTCCATATCAGTGTTCTCCAGCGAGTCAGAACCGACCTTATTGCGGGGACCTGAACCTGTAAGTAGGATGTCAGCAGCTGAGCATTGCCTAGATCGTGCAAGGTCGAATATGTCAACGCCAAACCACGTCAAAACTGCAACATTATCTGGTCCGCCAAGCCCCGGAGTCCAGATTAACGCTCCAGGGAATTGATGTTTGATAGCTACTAAAGCATCAATCAATTTCCTCTGCTGGCCAGCTAGTTGAACAGCATCAACTAAAACAATAATACTTGGGTTAATTGCCAAATTGGTTAGGTTTTGGTCATGGTTCAGTCGTTGCCATGAGATTGGAAGTAGGCCACCATATCCTGCAGCTTCGCCTGCATCAGCCTCGTCTAAGGATGGTGGTAGAACATGGCCCACTTTTGATTCAAAAGAGGGTGAATTCTCAGCAAAACTAGGTGGGGAGAGTGGTAAATTTGACTTCACTGTTAGGGTTTGTGGAATCTCATCATCGGTAACCGCACTAAACGGCGCAAGGGTTTCTTCCATTTTTATATCATCGCGTAGAGAGATTAAGCATGGCGTTGATGCGAGCGGTGATTTCCGATCCCCAAGTGACCAACTCCTAGCATAGAGGTAGCGGTGAGTCACCGTTCTGCCCAGCTCATTCGCCATAGTTAAGGCTATCACTATTCGTACAAGAATAATTCCTTCTAAACCCTAACTTCAAACATGACAATACTGACGCACAGTCATGCAGGGTAGTTTTAGAGTGGTGGCGATAGGCCTCATTCTGTTACTTACTGCGAGTTATTTACCATACCATAACATGAAGACACCAGAAAACCTAACAATTAATTTGGTGGAAAAACCACAGATATTGCAGGCGAATTTCGATCATAATGAGTCCTTTTCTGTCAACAGTGGTGATTATTACAGCATTCAGACCAATTGTATAACATGCAGTTCTACCTTGTCAATAAACGGGGCTGAACTAGCCGCTAATCAACAAAATTATTCCGGACAAATTATAGAAGACGGTGTATTAGAATTAACAATAAATAACCCTAATCTAGAGCAGTTTTCGCCTTCATATCTAGTAACCATAAATGATTCATTTGCAAATAACAGACCATCTCCAAATTCAGCCTTTAGCCTGCATGACCCACACATTTGCGAGGTGGCAGATCAGTGTGTCGATTCCAACTCACCCATATTGGCGAGTCAACGCGATTACATCACAGAGGATGAAGGAAGGATTATTTCAGGAGTCACTGCCGATGAACAATCAGATTATATCGGACTATTGGTAACACCGGGTGAAACCATTGAATTCAGCCTCGAACATTCATCGGCAGATATTGCTGTCGCAGCATATTTTCAGAACTCCACCACAGAAAGCGACTTGGGAGAGTTGTTTGCTAGCATAACAACGCATAATTTCGCCAATCAACCAAACGTTGAATTCATAACCTTCGAGCAAGCGGGCAGATTGATAATAAAAATCGACTCCGCAACCGCCGAAACAATATGGTCCATTGGGGTGATTCTTCATCAACTTAGCGGACCAAAAACCGCCGAAATAAATCATGCGTCAAGCCTTTGCGGACACAATACTGCAACACTTATGTTCGCCAATAATGATACCACGGCACTAATTTTCACCGCTGAACATTTAGCCGTTGACTATTCTTATCAATCATTAATCGAAGGAAACTGGGTGTCTACTGGCAGTGGCGTATTTATCCCTAACGTCGAACAACATGTGTTTCCACTTCCAACAAGCAATGCCGTTCGCTTGATACTACATGCGCCAGTGTTTTGTTTGCAAACTGCTTCAACCAGCTTTGGTGACGCAAACAGTGGCAATGAGGCCCCATCATTGCCGCCAATTCTTAGCACCACAGATAATTCATCGTGGCCAATCCTCGATGTATATGGCGTTACGACTACTGGGGAATTTACTCACTCTATCAGGGACACATCGGATGTATTTCGAATTGAAATTGACGCTTGGGAAGATTCTGTCCACTTCATCATGTTAGAGGTGTCTGGTGACATCAATCAGTTTGAAATTGAACTGATCGAGAAGAATCAGGATGACTGGTCTGAATCGCAAACCAAAGTCAAGACACGAGCGCTAGGTAAATTGAGTGTTGCAATGGAGGTATCCAGAGGAACTCATTTCTTCAGGGTGTCAATAATCAATAATTCGGTAAATAATTCATGGGGCGACTACACTCCGCCAACAAAATATAGCATAATGTCTACTTACGAGTTGGTCGAAGAAGGTGAGGAGCCATGGTTCCCACCTGATGAGAATGCGGAGAAATGGGGGGAAATTGCCCGCTGGTTCATGGGTGCCCTGTTCTTAGCCCCAGCGGTTTATCTCGGCATTTCTCAAACCAGAAAAAAGATTTACGCGCGAAACTTATTGACCAAGCAACAAAGGCTAGACTGGCTAAAAAATCGCCTTGATTCAGGTGTTAGTTCTCGCAAGAACCGACGCGATTTAGCCAGATCCTTAGATGCAGTGGCAACACTAGACTGGGATGATGCATGCAGTGCCTGGGGTGAACCAGATTTGTCATATCGAACTGAAAATGTCGCAATCGCCGGGTGGAGGTTAGACCCACGGATTACCAAAGAGTCCGAAGCTTGGCCAATAATTGTCGGAATTTACATCATTGACGGCAATTGGGAAATCGCTGCCCTGCGGTTTGATTCTCCTGAGGGTAAAGCCTGGGAGATTAAATCTGTCACACCACGATTTTTGTTCAGCGGTTTTGAAGTATTTTTGGACACGATGAACCACGGTAATAAGACCTTCATATCCGTTGAGTTAACTGGCGAAGCAAAATCGGTTGACATCGAATTGAATGGTCGCTTGAATGGGGAGCCATATGCATGCCGAGCAGTAAAATCACTAGCGCGGCATGAAGAAGAGTAACTACTGTCGGCGCTTGTTAGCGTCGCTTCTGATAATTTCCTGTAAGTCTTCACTAGAGTATTCTGGTCTAGTTGACTCAAGGTGTTTAACATCTGACTTGCTAACTTTATTTGGCATTTGTAATTTCACCAATATTACAACATCGCCCCGACCAGACCCCCGTGATCTAGGTAGCCCCTTACCTCTAATTTCAATAGTCTCACCAGAGTTGGTCATCTTTGGTACGACAATCTTCAAATCACTGCCATCAACGTGTGGCAGAATAATTGTTCTACCTAGTATTAGGTCGGCATAGTCTAGTGGCAGGGACATTACGAGATCTGCACCCGATCGTTCAAACCATTCGTGTTGTTCGATTTCAAGTTCGATAAACAAATCTCCGTTTTCTCCTCTTCCACGTGAAGCAGGCTCACCCTTTCCGCGCATCCTGAGACGTGTTCCGTCATCTGCGCCTTTAGGCACATTGAATCGTAATTTTGTCTCTTTCATTACCTGACCGCTGCCCTTGCAAGTTTTACATTTTGTCTTAATAATTTGACCCATGCCTGAACAAGTCGGACAATCTCTAATGACATCTTGAACGAAAGGACCTACTTGTTGTCTAGCTCTAATTTTGCCCTGACCACCGCAGTTACTACACGAAATTATGTCGCCATCTTCGGCTCCGGTCCCGCTACAATCCTCGCAAGAAGTTGGCAATTCGATATCAAGTTCCTCGCTAGTTCCCTGGTATATTGATTCCAAATTTACACTAAAACGAACAATAACGTCATTGCCACGATTTCGTGACCTCCTAGAGCCACCGCCAAAAAAGCTGGAAAAGAAATCACCGCCTAAGATGTCTTCAAGATTAATGTTGAATGAACCACCTCCGAATCCTCCAAACGGTGAGCCTCCCGGAGCATTGTGGCCAAATCGGTCATATGTTTGCCGTTTTTCAGCATCAGATAACACGGCATAAGCCTCTTGTATTTCTTTGAATTTTTCTTCAGCATCAGGCTCAGAACTACGGTCTGGGTGATATTTTCTCGCAAGACTGCGAAAAGCGTTTTTCAATTCCTTCTCACCAGCAGATTTGTCTACACCGAGAACCTCGTAGTAGTCACGCTTTTCTGCCATCAAAGTCCCCCCTAAATGATACCTGTCACTCTAACATCTTTCAAATTCACGGATTTTTTGATAAATCCTCTCCACAATTGTCACAATATCTGTCTTCTGGTTTTATTGGATAGCCGCAAGAACGGCATGTAAGCACGGAACTAGATGGTTGAGCACTAATAAATTCTGAACCGGTTGCAGATAGCATAGCCATAGATTCTAATGTTTGGTTGGATGCACTAATGTTACTTTGTGGTGCGAAAGCTGAGTAATCCTTTGTTGGGCTTGACGATTCTGTCGGGTATACACTATCTGTCGCTTGCTGGTTTTCACCGAAGTTGTCAATATAATCACTTTCAGGTCCGATTTCCACCACATTACGCTCGTATTGAATTGGTGCCTGAGGTCTTTCTGCCCGTACCGGATCTGCTTCAGAGGCGGCTTTTAGCGCGGCTTGACGCCTTTGTTCACGTGAATTTATGGCTGAGGTTGTGCTGAAAATCCCGGTAACAAAATCCAAAAA
>DUKK01000049.1 GCA_013329355.1 Candidatus Poseidoniaceae archaeon
CATGCTAGTAAGAAAAATCTGATAATTACAAAAATCTTGGAAATGCAAGGTTTTGAAGCTGGAGACTGTGTTTCTGTAGGGGACTCTGAGATGGACCTTTCTATGCAAGTAGAAGGAAGTCGCTTCATTGGTTTCAATCCAACTAGGGAATCCTCAAAGTCTGCCTTTGCGGCTGCCGGCATACCAGTAGTTTCAGAAAAGAACCTGCTGAGTATCAAGCCATACCTCGGTCTAAAATAATCAAACAAACGGTATTGATATTGTTGCGTGACTTGCCAGATTAACAATAGTAAGCATACATGGTTTGGGTTGAAAACCGAGCATTCGTTGGTATGACGTTTGGTCCTGCCAAGTGCTTGAACAAACTAGAGTCGTCCCCTTGAAATCAACACAGGCATGTCCATGTACGTGACCTGTGACGAAGATGTCTGGGACCTCGTTGATTACTAGTCCATCCTCAGGTTCTGGAGACAACGGGGTTTTACCCCCCCATTGAGGTGCCAAATGTCTTCTTCTGAGCATTTGTCGCATCGCCTCGACCGGATCTGCATAGGTAACAGTTTTCAAACCGGCGACGAAGTCGTCAATTGATTTGCCATGATACGATAATACTCTTACTCCATGTAGGGAGAAATCACACGGGTTCCCAACAAATGTTGTTGTGTTGTAGTCTTGTTGAATATCCTTTTCGAAAGTAGGTTGGGGTTCTGCCGGCCGCACAGCATCATGATTGCCTGGTAGCATCACGCATTCAACCCAATCAGGTAATAATTCGAGTAGATTTGCAAACATAGAATACTGAGTATAAACATCTGGGATTGCTAATTCTTTGTCTTGGCCAGGATAAATACCAACTCCATCAACGCAGTCTCCTGATAGAATTAGGTATTTAATCGTCTTTGCAAGTGGATCTGTGTGGAACCATTTGGCCATTTTGTGCCATTGTGCTTCGAGGAATGTCTTAGAACCTAAGTGAACGTCTGATATAAATGCGACACTAACGCCGTAAGGAGAAACGGTTTTTTTATGTCGGTCTTTCATTGGGAAATATAGGTCGTCGACAATAAATAATTCACCGGATTGGTTGAAATGTCCTGAAACTCCAATAACATCATCTGGCATTAGCCCAGCCTCGATAATTTGTTCTTGATATCTATCCCTATTGTCATTATTCGGTTTATACAGCATGCATCTTAATTCCCCGGTTTCATCTTCAACTGACCACATTAGATGTCCATTTTTGGTGTATCTAGGTTCATTTACCAGACCAATTATGACGGCTTTGTTCTCATATCCTTGAAACCTGTGGACCTCACGTAATAAACGTGAAACTTCGGTTGGTCGTCGCGGTAACTTAGAATTTTTAATTATCATATCCCTTATTCTATTAAGCCGGTCAGAAAAGCACGCTGTAATATCGTTCATTTTTCCCTCCGTAGTGCTCTTCCCTGTAATATCATAGTGTATTTTGATATCAGATGGTGCATCAGTAGCTAAACAACTGTAATCAGCTTCACTCCAATCAGGGAGATTATTTCGGAACTCGATATCCAGTGGTTCGGGGGATAGTATCGGAGCGATGACTCTACCTAAACCAGTTGACGAGTTACTTGTTGCCACTTTTGGAGTGTTAGGGCTGTCACGATCGGTGCTTTCTTTGTGATATAATTCAATCAATTGACCCAGAATCTCTTCGGTAAGAAATCCTCGGTCAAAGTTTGCTTGTGGGGCTAAGTCAAGTAATTCAGCAGGATTAGGCTGCCCCACCAAGTTACCGATAACTTTGCCCGAGGCAATCATTCTTCGTTGGCGCAGCATTTGGATGATATCTTCTGCCGCCGCTGCCATAATTTCAGGTAAGGTCGCCACTCCAAAAGCAAATCGGTCATTAAATTATTTAGTTCCATTCGACTTCTTCGCCAATAGATTCGTCATCATCGGTATCGTCATCAGCACTCCATGACTCATCCTGCCAAGGAGCAGACTGTTTTGCTGCGGCTTCTCGTTTGGCACGCTCGACTTCAAACTCTTTGCGGGCTTGTTCTTTTTGCGCCTCTATTTCAGCCAACTTTTTCCGGTTAGCCTCGGCTTTTTCCATTGCATCATCCCACAGGGCAATCGCAGTTAACAGGGCAAAGTGAACAAAACCGATTTTATTTTCAGAGCGGTTACCACCGATCTGCGTTGATTCAGCATTTGCCCATGTGTTGGATGCGATTCCAACATACACTGTTCCAACTTTCTTGGTCGTACTATCGTTGCCTGGACCAGCAATTCCAGTTATTGATATGGCAATATCAGCATCAGCTTGTTCAAGTGCACCTTTTGCCATCTCGATTGCAACTTTAGCCGATACGGCCCCATGTTTTTCGAGGGTATCATGCGCTACATTTAGCTCGGCCATTTTTGCATCATTCGAGTAAGTGACCCAAGATTGATTGAACCAATTACTGGCTCCTGCAATGTCGGTAAAGGCGCTAGCTAACAATCCACCAGTGCATGATTCAGCAACCGTGATTGTGTGACCACCCTCTTTGAGGCGCCTTACTAAACGGGCTGCAGCCGCTTGGATATCTTCATCCATTCAGCCTCCCGTCTTGCCACTTGGTTTTGAGTTTAACGCATGCGTTGCATTCAATAATGAGTGGCCACAGGACGAGTTGGGTCTGTGGTCTAGGGGTTTATGACGTCGCCCTTACAAGGCGAAGATCGAGGGTTCAATTCCCTCCGGACCCACCACTTCAGTAACAATAGAATTCAATTTTTTCCGTTGAATCAAGCACCACTTTGGTAATCCCAGTGCGTCGAGTTATGCTCCGCTCATCATCTTGTTCTAGTTGCGCGTCGGCCAAAATAAGATGCACGGCTCTTTGCCATAAGCCGTCAGAAATTTTTGAACCTCTATGATCAACTCCAACTAATATGTCAAGTAACTCGCTGTGGAATAAGACGGCAGCTGCACTTTCCAGTTCTTCATGATGGATTATTAGCCACCGGGCACCATCAAGCACAGATAGGTCGGACGATTTTCGGTAATCACTGAACCTAACGATTTTCATAGTATCACCTGAGTTTGAATCTCAACAGTGCTACTGCTCCGCCGATCCCCATTAACTGTTGGCCAGAGTCATGGTCGGTTGAACATTGAATCAACACTCCACCATAATCTGCAAGGGATTGTGACCAGATTTGCCACGTCTTACCGCCGATGGTTGATTCTTCATCTCTTAACAAATCAGCAGAAATTAACATCGTCTCAATCGCCCCCTCATTCAGCGCCCGGTCAATTTCCTGCGTCCCGTAAGCAACTGCGCCATCGGTTGAGATTCGCTTCCATGCTTCTTCTAAAATACTAATTTCATGACTTATGGCATAGTCATCGAGTAGGTTACCTGCAAGGTTTTCACGCAATACCTCATTGGCTCCGGCTCTGCCAGACATCGACGTTGCAATTGAGGACATGAGGCGTGTTTGGCCACTACTGCGCAATTCTGCAAGGATTACCTCTCTAGCGTGGCCTGGGCCGCACAGGATTAATGGTGTTTCATCCGCTAGTGAGTCGGTTAGTTCCTTGATAACTCGCTCGCGGAATTGTTTGGCGACTCCGGTTGATTGTTTGATATCCACTCGTTTACCACCACCACGCATCGTCCACGTTGTTGATTCACGAAGTCCCCGGGGTGTGATGTGAAACAATATAATCTCATCATTTTCTACGACTGCAAGGGCGATTTGCACTTGTTTTGCAGCGTCAATAGCTTGCTGGAGGAGTTGTCGGTCGGTCTCCAAGAATGGAGTCTGGCAGGAGAGTTCAATCTCGTCACCAACACTTATGTTGTGGGTATGATAACTACCGATGTCGAGTTTTGCTTCTTCGATAATGCCATGAATTCGCGCCACATCGCTAAATGATTGATAGTCAGTTGATTCAATCCTCAATCGAATCCACATTTTCTTGCGTTCAGCAACCTTAGCTCTCCCTCCCTCTTCACCGGCGGTTGTCTGGTCCCTTCGCTCGCCAAGCATACCAATTGACATGCCACGACGGGCAAGTCTAGCCAGTGACCAAAGGTCATCATTGGTTGTAATGCGCAACCGCCAAAGCATTGACTCGCGCTTCAATACTTGCATCAACTCACCCAAAGACGCCAGTTTGTTTCCCGTCATCATCCATATCCATATCAATAGCTGCTGGTCGTTTGGGTAACCCTGGCATAGTCATTATATTGCCTAGAATCGCTACTATGAAACCTGCGCCTGAATTCAATCTAAACTCCCTAATTGGGAGTGAAAATCCACTGGGCGCACCTAACTTATTGGCATCATGCGAGAAGGAATATTGGGTTTTAGCCATGCAAACAGGCAGATTTCCGTAACCCCATGAGGTAATTTTGTCTAATTGTTTCTTGGCACTGGTTTCAATAATAACTGATTCTGCCTTATACATTCTGGTTGCTATTGCTTCAACTTTTTCCATCACTGGTGCATCTTTAAGGAATAATGGAGTAAATGGACGACCGGCAGCGACATGGTCTTGAACAGCCTTTACCACTGCTTTCGCGAGTTCTTCTCCACCTTCTCCACCCTTGCTGTGAACCTCAGTAATTGTAACCGCGCGCGCACCACTTGCTTGTGCTGCATCAGACAAGGCTTTGATTTCAGCATCAGTGTCTGCAGTAAATTTGTTGATTGAAACTATAACCGGAACGCCAAAACCAGCCATATTTCTGATATGTCGGTCTAAATTAGTTGCAGCACCTATCGAAACAGCCTCAACATTTTCCGCCTCCAACTCGGCTTTGCTAGGTCGGTAACCTCCCCGGTTACCAAAAGCGCCACCGTGTAATTTCATCGATCTTATTGTCACATTCATGACTACACAATCGGGCCCTTTACCTGACGTAGCTGCTTTGATATGCATGAATTTTTCAGCACCCATATCAGAACCGAATCCGGCCTCAGTAACCACAATATCAGCGGCACTTAGCGCTAACTTATCGGCTATTATACTTGAATTACCGTGCGCAATATTGGCAAACGGGCCGCCATGGATGAATGCAGGGTTGCCTTCCAGGGTTTGTACCAGATTAGGCAGAAAAGCATCTCTTAGAAGCAGTGCCATAGCACCGTGAGCGTCTA
>DUKK01000085.1 GCA_013329355.1 Candidatus Poseidoniaceae archaeon
TGGTAAATTCGGCGAGCGAGTAGCAGAAATGTGTAATCGTTACTGCAAAGTCAAGCATATTCAATATGAATGGGGTCGAGCATTTGACTTGTATGAATTAGAGCAACAACTTGAGCGAAAATGCTACGAAGCAGTATTAATCTGTCATAATGAAACAAGCTCGGGCATAACTCAGGATGCGCCGGCGATTGCTGAGATGTGCAATCGATATCAAACCCCGTTCATACTTGACGGAATTACTTCAATTGGCGGTTTGCCAGTTGATCTTGAAGCATGGAACGTGGAAGCTGCAGCAATGGGTGCACAAAAGTGCACGGCTGGGCCCTCTGGAATTGCGGCAATCGCGTTTAACTCTAGATTTTACGAACGGTGCAAAGCGATTAAGGAGCAAGGAGATATTAATCCCTTATTTTACCTTGATTTCGTCTCGGCATTCAAGAAAGGAGATGACGATCAAACACCTTGGACACCAGCGATTAATTTGGCTATGGGCTGGGCTGCTGCGCTAAATGTATTGAAAGAGGAGGGATTAGTCAACCGGTGGAATAGATGCAGTGAACTTGCTCAGGGCGTTCGAAATCTATTCTTAGATTTGGGTTTTGAACTACTTGCTGATGTTTCGCAAAGAAGTGCTACTGTTACAGCAATTTTGTATCCTTCAGGCATCGACGATAATTGGCGGGCAGATTTGAAAGAGAAATATCAAACTCAGGTTATTGGGGCACAAGACGATTTCAAGGGCAAAATGTTCCGGGTAGGGTCAATGGGTGAGACAACTAAGGAAGAAATGATTGAGGGATGTAAAAGAATGTTAGATTGTTTCCGTGAGCACGGTCATAATACTCCCGACGTTGATGTTGCAGGCTACTTCTGAGGTGCAGTAATGAGCCGATACATCGTACTTGGTCGTTTTCAACCATTCCATAAAGGCCATGAATACTTGCTGAACCGGGCTTTTGAGTTTGCGAAAGAAGGTGAGGTTGTAATCGCAGTCGGCTCGGCTAGTAAAGGCTGGGAATCGAATAATCCGTGGACTTTTGATGAACGCAAAGCAATGATAGAAAGTTGGTTGACTGCTAATAATAAAGCAGCAACTATTATTGGTATCGATGACATTAATGACCCGCCTAGATGGGTTAAATACGCCGCTAAAATTCACGGTCAAGGTGTGCTTGTAACCTCAGATGAGCCAACCAAAATGTTGTATGAAAATGATAATTTTCCCGTCAAATTTGTGGAATTAAATAACCGGGGAAGTTTCGAGCGCTGGCGGGTAAGACAAACCCTTCTGATGCTGTCCACAGTATATGATGACGATGCGGTAAGAGAGGTCCTTGCTGCCGCAATTCCTGCGTCAGTGGTCAACTGGTTAATCGAACAGGATGCAATTTTCCGGCTGTCAACAATGGTCTCTGGCGTTAACGTTGGTTAATCATCTGATGCTACAACGACTCTTGACGCAACTAAAACTCTCTGCTTATACATATAACCTGCTTCGATAATATCGACGACTGTGCCGGTAGGGTAATCTTCAGATGCTGGTATTGTGGTTATTGCGTCCATTTTTGCTGGGTCAAACTTCTTTCCCTTGGCATCAATAGCCGTAACACCTTCGCCAGACAATTCATGCCACATTTTGTTTCTAAGTAATCGGAGTCCTTGAGCCAGGGGTGATTGGTCGTCTTCCTCAATATTGGCCATAGCGCGGTCAACATCAGCAAGTACAGTAAGCATTTTCCTCGCCAGACCCATACTCCCATATTGGATCAAATCAGATTTTTCAGCTAAAAACCTCTTACGAATATTTTGAATTTCTGCGTCTTTGTATGCGATTTCTTTTTCTGCTGTTTCTGCCCTTGCCAGAGCTGCTTCTAGAGGGTCTTGCTCCTCTACTACGCCTACCTCCATCGTTTCTATATCCTCTGCGATTATTGGTGTCTCATCATCGTTTGATTCGACAGGTATCTCCTCATCTGACTCAGACATGGTGGTTGCTGATGGCGCTTATTTTTCAAACCGTCGTATTCATCTTCGCAAATAATTACGAAGATTTACCTCACCATGACCCCATTGGGATGCTTCAAGATGTTCCCTGCCAACGATACCGATGTTATCTGTCCCTGTTTGCCATTCAGTTACTGCGTAAACTAACAATTTTGAATTTCTACTATGAGCCTCATAAGTAGGGATTATTTTCGGGTCCTCTTTTTCGTCCAAAGTTTCACCTAGTTGTTTCCTGCGATCCATCCAGTCCATACATACCTTGTCAGCAAATTCTTCTTCCGGTAGGTTGGCTAATCGATCGACTAGTGTATCCCAAGTAGCCATTGAATAGAGGTCGTTCCTGTCGATTATTTCACGGTCTAAGGCGACATCAAGATACAAGTAAGATCTGGCCTCCCAACATTCCCAATTTCCCGGACTGGCGAATTGCATGAATTGCAGTAATCCCTCCTCGCCGTTCTCGATTTCTAACAACACATCTCTAACAGAGCCATCCATTGACCCAACGGTTTCCATCCAGTCAAGTATTTCAGCTTCACAGTCAATGTCGAATGCACGGTTTAAACGGGGCAGTTTAGCCGGTCTGAGATGACGCAACTTCGCCCTAGACATCAATTGGTAAACATCATTCCACGGTGTGTCTAGAATCTCATCAAGGGACTTTTCATTGACTATCAGAAGAACAGTCTCTATCCCCATACATGTCACCAGAACACCGTCTGTTTTGATGTCATCGGAAATTGTCCGTTGCAAAACTTTGCAGGTTTGATAATTTCACTCTTGTTAGTTGGCTCTCACCTTTCGATAATCGTAGCATAGAATAAAAAAACACAACATATTTCAAGAGCAGGTGATGGCAGGGAGTAATTAGGGGTCCATATGGCTACTATCAAGGAGCAAATCGAACTGATTCGCGCTGAGATAGACAAGACCCAAAAAAACAAGGCTACTAATGCTCACATCGGCAAATTAAAAGCCAAGATTGCTCAACTGAAATTGAAAGAAGAAAAGGCCGCTGCTCACTCAAAAGCCAGCGGTGGTGGTAAGGGTTTTGAGGTCAAGAAATCCGGTGATGCCACCGTAGCACTAGTTGGATTCCCCTCAGTTGGTAAATCTACCCTGATTTCCAAGGTAACCGATGCTCATTCTGAGGCTGGTGGTTACGCATTTACGACATTAACATGTATTCCGGGTGTAATGGAGCACCGAGGTGCTAAAATCCAAATCTTAGATTTACCCGGGCTGATTAAAGGTGCATCTGAAGGGAAGGGTAGAGGCCGAGAAATTCTCAATGTTATACGCAGTGCAGATATGACATTATTTATTGTTGATCCATTCCAAGATGGTCACTTCAATGTCTTGCACAGAGAGTTACACAATGCGGGTTTACGATTAAACGAAACCAAACCACCAGTATTCATCAAGCGGGTGGATAAAGGTGGAATTGATGTTAGGTCAACAGTTGAGCAAACGCACCTGTCTGATGCAGATATCGGTGAAATTATTCGTTCTTTTGGCTATACCTCGGCAGTTGTTACACTCAGGGAAAATGCTACTGCGGAACAAATAGTTGACTGTTTGGCGGGGAACCGAGTCTATGAAAAAGCCGTTATTGCAATTAATAAAATCGATATTGCTACGGAAGACGAGTTGGTCAAAGCAACTAATGCGTTACCCGGTGATTGGCCGGTGATGCGTATCTCGGCGTTCAAGGATATCGGGCTAGAGGAATTGAAGGATTTCATTTACCATAATCTTGGTTTTATGCGGGTATTCCTCAAGCCTCAGGGACAGGAAGCAGATTTAGATGAGCCGTTGATTGTAAAAGATGATTCAACGGTGGAAAATATCTGTAACAAATTGCATCGTGACTTTGTTAGGAAATTTCGCTTTGCTCGAGTAAAAGGTCCAAGTGCAAAATTTGACTGGCAGCGTGTGGGACTCGATCATCGCCTGGTTGATGGTGATTTACTTACCATTGTAGTGAAGCGTTAATCCCAAATGCCCATATCCATCCTGGCGTC
>DUKK01000169.1 GCA_013329355.1 Candidatus Poseidoniaceae archaeon
TAAAAGAAGCTGCTGAAAAGGCAAAAATCGAGTTATCCGGCACTCAGCAAACCCAAATCAACCTACCATTCATCACTATGGTAGATGGTCAACCAGAGCATCTTGACATCACATTGACCCGTGCCAAATTCGAAAGTTTGATAGCAAAACTGATTGAGAAAACCATGACGCCAACCAGACAAGCAATGAAAGATGCTGGAGTTAAGAAGGGTGATGTCGATAAAGTAATTTTAGTCGGTGGTTCAACTAGGGTTCCTGCCGTTCAAGAAGCGGTTGAGAAAGAGGCTGGTAAATCACCATACAAAGGCATTAATCCTGACGAGGCCGTAGCAATGGGTGCTGCTTTACAGGCTGGGATCATCGCTGGCGATGAAGGTGTATCAGATGTGCTATTACTTGACGTCACTCCGCTAACTCTAGGTATCGAAACCCTTGGTGGAGTTATGACAACAATGATTGAGAGAAACACAACCATACCTGCCCGCCGCTCAGAAATCTACTCGACTGCTTCTGATAATCAACCGGCAGTGACAATTCATGTGTTGCAAGGTGAAAGGGAGTTTGCCAAAGACAATGTAACACTGGGAGACTTTACCCTTATGGGGATACCAGCAGCACCAAGAGGGGTGCCACAAATTGAAGTCACTTTTGACATTGATGCCAATGGTATAGTAAATGTCAGTGCTAAGGATATGGGAACTGGTAAGGAACAGTCGGTGAAAATAGAATCGCAGACGTCTCTTTCGGAAGACGAAATACAAGCAAAGATTGCTGAGGCTGAAAATTTTGCTGAAGAAGATAAACAGAGAAAAGCAAAAGTTGAGCTAAGGAATATGGCAGATCAGGTTCTCTATCAAACCAGAAGAACCTTGGATGAATCAGCAGAAAAGTTGGATGATGATGATACAGAACCCGTCAAAGAAAGATTAGATGAGTTGGAAAAACTCGTTCAAGACGATGACGGCAAGCCATTAGAAATTGATGATATTGATGATGCTGCAATACAGGCAAAAGTCAAGGAGATTGAAGAAGCAATGCATGGCGTATCAGCAAAGTTGTATGAAGCCGCTGCTGCTGAAATGGCCGAGCAAGAAGGTTCCGGCGAAGATGGCGATATCAATATCGACGGTGATGAAGTTGTCGATGCTGACTTCGAAGTTGTCGATGAAGACTGAGACGCCCTTATCTGCTAGTTGGTAGTGGGTATAACATGAGCGAGGCTCCGATCCTCAAAGACACTACCCGATCGAGTGGTCGCGAAGCTTTGCAAAAGAAGATCCAGGCTGCGATGGCACTGGCATCTGCAATAAGATCGACTCTAGGACCAAAGGGCCTAGATAAATTACTAATTGATGATGAAGGGCGTACGCTGGTTACCAACGACGGTGTTACTGTGTTGGAGACCGCAAAGGTCGAGCACCCAATTGCCAAGATGATGATTAACGCCTCGTCAACACAAGACAGAATTGCCAAGGATGGAACTACCAGTACGGTAATTCTTGCTGGCGAAATGCTCCAAAATGCTTGGCAATTAATTCTTCAAGGGATTCATCCATCAACCGTTGCTCGGGGTTATCGTAAATCTGAGCAATATATACTACAATGTATGTCAGAGATTAAATTTGAGGCCAATGAAAATATCAAAAATTCGGTCGTCAAAACCTCTCTGGCTGGTAAAGGCCACAGTTCTATGCAGGAAACTATCGCTAGGGTTTCACTCGACGCTGTACGGATGGTTGCCGAGCAGGATTCAACCGTCGATCTTTCGAAAATCAAGTTGATTTCACAAACCGGGGGCAGGGTCGAGGATTCAAAGGCATTTAGAGGTCTAATGATACCAAAGAAACGGATTTCTAGCAACATGATGAAAACGGTAAAGCATGGCAAGATTGTATTAGTCGACGGGGGATTAGAAAAAAGCAATGTTGCTACCGACCTCAAACTGAATGTAACCACTGTTGGAGTCCTTGAATCGTTCAGACAGGAAGAGCGAAACATGCTAAAGAGACAGGTTGACAAGTTAATCAAAAATAACGTCACAGTTCTCGCTTGTCGTGAGAGTATTGATGATGATATCAAAAATTACCTTGCTGAAAATGGTATTCAAGCTTTCAGAAGAGTTGCTCGCAGCGATTTGAATATGCTGGCTCGAGTATGTAACACTAATTTGATAAACTCGATTGACGCACTAACTACTAACGATTTGGGTTCATTCATATCAAGTGAAAATACCACAATAGATGGTAAAGATTTCTGGATAATTAAGGGGGATGGTAATGCTGCAACTATCATTGCCAAGGCGAGTACAGCAGATTTCGTTAGTGAAGTTGAACGATGCTTCGATGATTCAATAGGAGTGAGCATCCATTTAGTTGAGGATGGTTTTGTAGTTTGCGGGGGAGGTGCCTCATATGTCGCTCTAGCGCGACGGTTGAGACGTTACGCTGAGACAATTCCCGGTCGCGAACAATTAGCTATTGAAGCATATGCTGACGCAATCGAGGTGATCGTCAGAGTGCTTGCTGAAAATGCTGGGATCGACCCAATTACCACCCTGCTAGATGTTGTCGCCAAGCAGACTAATAACGACTCAGATTATATTGGTATCAATCTCTCAACCGGTAGACCTAGTGACATGGTCGAATTAGGGGTTCTTGAACCGCAAGGGATCGTAAAACAAGCGATTATCGGTGCGACTGAAGTGGCAATCTCAGTCCTACGAATTGATGATGTGTTGTGGGCAAAGCAGGAAATGCAGATGCCAGACATGCCAGAAGATGGAATGTAACTAAACGCAGATGATACGCAGCATAATTAGACAGATATTCAAATACTCGAAAAAAACCCGGAACTCGATGGGCTCTAACGATTCGGTATGCGTCGGCATAGATGATGTAGCGATTCATTTTCCAAGATTATACATGGATATGAAAGATTTTGCCGACCTTCGCGGCGAAGATTATGGTAAGTTAAACAAGGGGCTTGGCCTGAAAGCAATGTCGATACCTGACGTCCATGAAGATACTGCAACTATGGGCGCAAATGCAGTAATGAAGCTGATAGATCGTAATGGTTTGAACCCGAGAAACATAGGTCGGATGTACCTTGGGACTGAATCCGCACTCGATGGTGCTAAGCCAACTGCCACATACATTGTCGATATGCTTACTCAAAGGTATTCAGAGAGGTATGGCGCTGACTGTTTCCGTAACTGTGATGTTGTTGACATGACTTTTGCCTGTATCGGAGCGGTTGATGCAATGCACAATACACTAGACTGGGCTGCTCGGTCAACCGATGAGGATGAACGCATTGGTATTGTAATCTTCTCGGATAACGCCAAGTATGCGCTAGAATCTGCTGGAGAATATACCCAAGGTGCTGGAGGTGGAGCAATTTTAATCCGCAGAAACCCCCGGTTACTGGAGATACCTGACATCATCGGAGTTTCAACAACTCCAGTTCACGATTTTTTTAAGCCGCGACGCGAAGTATCTGTGAAATCAATTATCACGAATGTAATGACTCTTGCCCAAGAGGCTGGCCAATCAATCAAGAAAGGTATCGTTGAACGAATGATTCGTCATCTGCCTGCCTCAACAGTGAGAAAGTTGGGGATTTTTGCTCACGGCGAAGAAAAGGTAAGTGTTCATCGTGATGAACCAGTATTCGACGGGCAATTCTCCAACCGTTGCTACCAGCAAGCAGTTCGTCAAGCGTTCCATAATTTCGTTCAAAAAGCAGAGCGTTCAGGCAGATATAGTCACGAGGATGATGCCCGCTTTACCGAGCAGTGGAGCCGTATAATCATGCACTTACCATATGCCTTCCAAGCCAAGCGAATGTTCCCTGATGTTTTTCGACACGACCGAGAAGACACCGAAATGTGGCAGGAGGTTGCTGAACAACTTGGGCCAGCACCAGAACCTCATAACTCAGATGACCCTGTGATAGTCGAGATATGGGAAAAAGCGATGGATGGCTACCGAAGAGCGATTTCCAAAACTCCACAATATCTTGATTTCCATGCGAGTCGCATCGAAAAAGGCCAGCGAGCTAGTAGCTTGATCGGTAATCAATACACTGGCTCGATTTTCCTAGCACTCATGTCTACATTTGAGTCAGACCTAGAAGAAAATGTCAACCTAGACAACAAATTCTTCGGTTTGTGCGGTTATGGCTCTGGCGCTAAGGCCAAGGTGTTTGAGGGTAAGGTGTCGCCACGATGGCGCGAAGTGGTTTCGCGCTGGAGTTTATTTGAGCGATTAGCGGGTAGAGTGGCCATTGACCATATTACTTACGAGAATCTTCACAAAGGTCTCCAAAGTGGAAGTGTTGTTGAACCTGAAGGCGAATTTGCTTTAGTCGAAATAGGTGAATCTGGCGTTCAAGAAGGAGCAAGAAGGTACAAGTGGATTGACGCTTAAAAATCGACTACTACTTTACCACAATCTCCACCCATGGCGAGTTCAAAACCAAGTTTACAATCATTAAAAGAAACTCGATGAGTGACTATTGTTTCAATGTCAACTTTGTCTTGACTGATTAGTTCATGCATCGTTTCCCAAGTAGACCACATCTTCCGACCATTAATGCCTTTTAAATGCAAATACCGGAATACAATATCATTCATCGGAACCTCTGTTTTTGTCGTTCCATATACTGACAAAACATTGACATAGCCGCCCATTCGAGTTGAGTAAATAGTGTTGGAAAGTGCGCTTGGTGAGCCTGAGAACTCACAGCTATTATCAACTCCTTGGCCATTTGTGTGGGCTAGGATTGAAGCAACAATATCGTCACCTTTGCCAAGCACGACGTCGGCACCGAGCTTGGTTGCAAGTTGCATCCTAGTTTGATTATCCCAGTCTATGGCAATTACCTTACTAGCGCCCATCGCCTTAGCCACATTAACGGCAAACAGTCCAATCGGACCAAGCCCGTGAATCGCCACTGTTGCATCCCTTACAGGCCCTCCCGTTAAAGTGTGAATGGCGTTACCAAGAGGGTCTTGAACTGACGCCAAGTCCATGGTTAGATTATCTGGAAAGTGTCGGGCATTAATTGCTGGTACGGTGAAATATGGCGCAAATGCGCCGTTAGTATGAACGCCAAAAATCTGGCCATTCTCACATATGTGCGCATTCCCTTCCCTACATCGGTCACAATCCCAACAAGCAAGATGACATTCAACTGCAATTTTATCGCCAACTTTATGGGTAGTTACCTCGCTACCAACTGCAATTACTACTCCGCAGGTTTCGTGCCCTGTTGTGGTATTGATTGGAACATTTTCTGCCGCCCATTCATCCCATTTCCAAATGTGTAAATCGGTACCACAGATGGAAGTTGAGTGGGTCTTGACTAATACCTCGTCTGGCTTGGCCTGTGGAACCGATGTCTCAACAAAGTCGAATCCTCCAGGCCGCGACGCGACTTTTTTCCAAGCCATCATGGTTTTGGGTATAGCCGTCATGTTCGTCAATTTACCGGCGTAGAAGACACCTATTGATAATTCGCTATCAAAGCATGAAAATAATTTATCAAAGTCTCGATTTCTCGGATATATTGATTAAGGGGGCATAGGTGGTAAAAATCCCGTTGGTGTATGATGAAATACGTAATTGTCAGCGGCGGGGTCCTGTCCGGACTAGGAAAAGGCGTCACTGCAAGTAGTATTGGGGTTTTACTCAAGAGTGCTGGTTTACGTACTACTTCAATAAAAATAGATCCATACCTAAATAGCGACGCGGGAACAATGTCGCCCTTCGAACATGGTGAGGTTTTCGTCTTAGATGATGGTGGTGAAGTAGACCTAGACCTAGGTAATTACGAGCGTTTCTTAGATTTGAATTTAGGCAGAGACAATAATCTCACCACGGGAAAAATCTACTCGAAAGTGATTGAAGCAGAGCGTAGGGGTGATTATCTGGGTAAGACTGTCCAGGTAATACCACACATTACTGATGAAATTCAGAATTGGATTGAGCGTGTTGCTCACGTGCCGGCTGATGGTGAGGATGATTCGCCTGATGCTTGTATCATCGAATTAGGCGGAACTGTTGGTGACATTGAATCGTCACCGTATGTTGAAGCATTAAGACAGTTTCAGTTCAGAGTCGGAAGAGAAAATGTCACTTTTGTTCACGTCTCGTTGGTTCCAGTGATGGGGCCGGTAGGTGAACAGAAAACGAAGCCCACCCAGCATTCGGTCAAGGAGCTGCGAGGTTTAGGTATAACCCCAGATATCCTAGTTTGTCGCTCTACGGAGCCTATGACAGATGAAACCAAAGAAAAACTCGCTGCATTCTGCCACGTCTCACCCGATGCTGTAATGTCGACGCACGATGTTCCGAACATCTATCACGTGCCGCTAATGTTAGAAAAACAGGGGCTTTGTAAAATTCTTGGAGTTGACTGTAACACTACTGGAATGTTAGATCAATGGCGCGATATGGCTCACGATCTCGACAAGTTGACAGAAAGTGTATCAATCGCTATGGTTGGCAAATATACTGATTTATCCGATGCATATCTTTCAGTCATCAAGAGTCTACAACATGCTGCCATGAAGGTAAGAAGAAAGTTGTCAATAAATTGGATTGAAGCGAGTCACTTGGAAACCCATTGGAAAACTAAGAATAGTCAACAATATTGTGCTGCTTGGCGAGGTTTGGAAGCCTCCAACGGTGTTCTGGTACCCGGAGGATTTGGTGACCGTGGTGTGGAAGGGAAGATTAGTGCCGCCAAATATGCTAGGGAAAATAATGTTCCATATCTTGGTATATGTCTCGGGTTACAAGTTGCAACAATTGAGTTTTGCCGGAATGTTTTGGGCATGAAGGGAGCCAACTCAACGGAATTTGATGAAAATGTTGAATATCCGGCGATAATATTCATGCCTGAGATATCAAAAACTCACCTCGGCGGTACAATGCGATTAGGTAGTAGACCAACTATTTGGCAAATTGATGATTGTAAAATCAAAAGACTATACGGCACAGATGATTCTGTTGATGAGCGACATCGGCATAGATATGAAGTCAATCCTGATATTATTGATGATATCGAACAAGCCGGGCTCAAATTTGTTGGGAAGGATGGAACCGGACAACGATGTGAAATTTTTGAATTAGACGATCACCCATACTACATCGGTGTTCAGTATCACCCCGAGTTCAAGTCAAGACCTGGGCGTCCAAGTCCTCCGTTCCTCGGATTGTTGATGGCTGCTTCTGGTTTGAAATTATAATTAAACGTCTGCGACCCGAATTACCCTAGTGGTACGATATCCTTGAAGCATTTTGACAAATTTGCGTTTCCTAAATTCCTCATCGAGAGTTTCGTCGCCAGTGTCAATTCTAATATGGGATAAGCCCATCAATTTCGCCGGTGTTGCAACCCCGAGTATCGATTCAATACCAATTAGCCTTAGTACCTCTGGTGATAATTGTAGATTACCTCGACCAATGAGGAAGCCTTGACCGCCCATGGGTGAAAGGAGCAGTAACTTTTCTTCCTGATGGGAAGAAAGGAGTTTGATTAGTTCTGTTTCGTTCAAGTCGCTGTAAATTTGGTCTTTGTGTTGTATATCTATTCCCAGTAGAGTTAATTTTTGTTCGATTAACTCACCAATTAACCTCAAGGTTCCACCACTTCCCCAGATAATCATCAAATCTGGTTTACTGGCAATTAATTCAGCAATATGATTGGCCAGCCCTTCGATTATTTCTTCTTCTGACGCTCGTTCAACCTGCTGTTTAGCGCCCTGCATAAATCTGGGACTTGCCGGTGTTAGAGCCTCACCATACATGCGAACTTTCCATTGTCCCATCAAGTAGAGTTCTTCGTCCAAATCCATTACTTCGGTAATCGAGGCCATCAAATCGCCTACAACATATGAAAATAGCACTTCTGCTGCAGCACTAGGTGTCGTAGCGAAGCAGCCTGAGTACATCTTAACTCCGCCTGGAACCCCGATAAGGGGTATTTTTTCTTGTCCCAATGCATTGACAATATCTCTTGTAGTTCCATCCCCCCCTGCATATAATATGACCTCGACATTTAATTCGATTAGTTGTTTGACAAGATTGGTGGTATCAGTCGCTGAGGTCGTTGGCGGACTCGTTCCCACTGCGTGATAATCATTTGGTATCCAGTCACCACCCATTCTGCCTTCCCAGGTATACAATTCGGGCAATACATTGCTTCGGTTTAAGCTCGAGTTAAGCAATTTGAAAAATTTGGTTAGACATTGATTAATTCTAGGACCGGCACGATCCTGTGCGCCTGCATCTCTGGCCTCCTTTGCTCGGCCGTCGCTTCCTTTGAAGCCAAGCCTGCCACCAAGGCCGGCATCTGGGTTAACTACAATACCGATGCGCATACCTCTGCCTGTTGGTAATACTTGATGAAGTTCTGTCTTGAGTGAGAATCAGAGAAGGAAAGATTTCATCAATGGTGGTTCGATGTAGGTTTGTGTCGAATGAAGAAGTGCTCCCTGAACTCCATGAGGTTTTGGAAAAGAACTTTTCTGAATTAAAAGTTGGTGAGGAAAAGTTCCAACAGTCGTCCAAAGATGAAAGACCTACTTCACAAAGTAGCAAGCAGATAGTTTACCAACAGCGTTATTCATCTGCAGACCGTATTGAGGATATCGTAGTTAAGCCAATTAAGGCTACCAAAAAAACGCTTACTACAGGGCTCCACATTGACGAGTCTGTTGAGATTGAACTCCCTGCTGAAGCTAAAGAATTGGACATGAATACGGTTATTGAGTCTCCAACCAGCACGATCGGTGATGACTTTGCAGTGGATTGGTAAATGTTACTATCGATAATGAATATCATTATCTTTATCAGTCTCCTTAAGTTAGTTATCCCATGCAAGGATACGGTAAGACCGGTAAAGATGTGAAGTGCCCTGTGATGCACGGATCAATGACAAATACTGACTACGGAATGGCTAATCGAGATTGGTGGCCAAAATCGCTAGATTTGACGATTTTACACCAACACGACAAAAAATCCAACCCGATGGGAGAAAATTTTGATTATCGAAAAGAGTTCAAAGATCTCGATTATGCTGCACTAAAGAAAGACCTGCATGATTTAATGACCGATAGTCAAGATTGGTGGCCCGCAGATTATGGGCATTATGGTGGATTTTTCATTCGAATGACATGGCACGCTGCGGGAACCTACCGCACTGGCGATGGTCGTGGCGGTGGAGGCACTGGTGCACAACGTTTTGCGCCCTTAAACAGTTGGCCAGATAACGGTAATTTAGACAAAGCACGAAGATTGCTATGGCCAATTAAGCAAAAGTATGGTAATGCGATTAGTTGGGCTGACCTGTTAATATTAACTGGTAATATCGCTATTGAATCTATGGGCGGACCCGTATTTGGCTTCGGCGGCGGCAGACCTGATATTTGGCATCCGGAGGATGATATCTATTGGGGTGCTGAAGATGAGTGGCTCGGTGATAACAGATATGGTGATACACGACAAGACCTCCAAAATCCTCTTGGTGCTGTCCAGATGGGGTTAATCTACGTTAACCCACAAGGCCCAAACGCAAATCCCGACCCATTACTTAGCGCCCAAGACATTAGAGAAACATTTTCTAGAATGGCGATGAACGATAAAGAAACAGTTGCACTGACCGCAGGTGGACACACCTTTGGTAAAGCACATGGAGCAGGTCCAGAAGATCACAAGGGTACCGAGCCTGAAGGGGCTGCGCTAGAAGAACAAGGATTTGGTTGGACTAGTGATTATGGTAGCGGAGTTGGTCGAGACACAATCACAAGCGGTATTGAAGGAGCTTGGACACCGAATCCAACTCAGTGGGACAATGGTTATTTTGATATGTTATTCAAATATGAAGATAGTTGGATGTTAGAGAAGAGCCCTGCTGGAGCCCATCAGTGGACCCCAAGTAATCTTGATCAAGAGGACATGGCGCCAGACCCGGAAGACCCGTCGATCAAGGTTCCGACTATGATGACAACGGCTGACATGGCGATGATAAGGGACCCCGAGTACAGAAAAATCTCAAAGCATTTTCACGAAAACCCAGATGATTTTGCAGACGCATTCGCCAGAGCCTGGTTTAAGTTACTACATCGTGACATGGGCCCAAAAGTCCGATACTTAGGGCCTGATGTTCCTGATGAAGAACTGATATGGCAAGACCCCGTAACACCCGGGCCAAATGATTACGATGTCGAAGGTGTAAAAGCAGCAATTAAAGACTCAGGACTAACGATAACTCAGATGGTTGAAACTGCTTGGGCTAGCGCTTCAACATACCGCGGATCAGATATGAGAGGTGGTGCCAATGGTGCAAGAATTAGGCTTGCTCCGCAAAAAGACTGGGAAGCCAATAAACCCGAACAATTAGCTTCTGTTGTTCCAAAATTATCTGCTATTGCAGACAGTTTTGGAGCAAGTCTAGCTGATGTTATTGTTCTTGCCGGTAATGTTGGTATTGAAATGGCTAGTGGCATGGATGTAACCTTCCACCCCGGACGAGGTGACGCAACTGAAGAGCAGACTGATAGTGCCTCATTCAGTGTAATGGAGCCTCTTGCAGACGGTTTCAGGAACTTTTTGAAAACAAATTACGCCGTTACTCCAGAAGAGATGATGTTGGACAAGGCACAACTACTCGGCCTGACTGCTCCAGAAATGACTGTTCTAGTCGGTGGTCTGAGAACTCTTGGCGTAAGTTCTGATGATAGGGGATTATTTTCTTCCGACAACAACAATCTATCAAATGACTACTTTACCACACTTCTTGACATGAGTGTCAAGTGGGAACCTACTGGTAGTAACTCATATGATGGAATTGATAGGTCAACTGGCGCCGTTCTAAGAAGAGCATCCCGAACTGACTTAGTATTCGGCAGTAATTCACAACTAAGAGCAATTGCAGAAGTGTATGCGCAAAATGATAACGAGCACAAGTTCAAAACCGACTTTATTGCAGCGTGGACCAAGGTAATGAATTCAGATAGATTCGACTTGGAGTAATGGTTGAGAAATGATAGATAAATCGAAAGCTCGGCGCTCAACGCGACAGAGGAGATTGATTGTAGATGCTGTTAAACATAGTCTCAATCATCCTTCTGCAAGTGATATTTATGCGACTTTAGCTGATTCTGGTATTGGTATCGCCACCATTTATCGGCAACTGTCGGCGTTAGTTGAGGATGGGGAAATTGGATCTGTTAAGTATCAAGGAGAAGTACGCTATGACCCAATTATTCAACCGCATGCACACATAGTTTGCTCAAAGTGCGATAAAATATGGGATGTTGAATTACCGAAGGAAATTAAAAATCTCGCACCAACAAACGGCTCGTTTGAGAAATTAGACGTTGATTTAACATGGAAAGGCGTTTGTAGCGACTGTAGATAGTAAATGCAATGTTAATAATCATCTCCAATGAGGTCTAAACATGCGTACTGCTGTTGTTACTGGTGCCAGTAGAGGTATTGGTTCTGAATTCGTTGTCCGACTACTCGATGATGGTTGGCGAGTGTATGCCGGTTACCGGGCTGATAAGCACCGACTGGAACTGATCGATAACCAAAATTTGTTTTGCCATAGACTTGACGTTACCGATAATAGTTCTATACGGCAATTCGTTGAAGCAGTAAATGGAAATGTAAATTTATTAATTAATAATGCTGGCGTGCCTGACGGTCGATGGAGAAATATCAAAGAAATTGATGACCAGTGGATGTTAGAGGTGTTAGACATAAATTCTGTTGGGCCGGTTCGTATGGTAAAGGAACTGTATGACAAAATGAGTCATGATTCGCTCACCACAGTAGCTATGATAAGTAGCCTAATGGGATCTATTGATGATTGTCATTCTGGTAGATCGTATGCTTATCGAGCATCTAAAACTGCACTCAATATGCTGAGTGTGGCGATGAAAAAAGAAGCGATTAATGATAACATTTCTTTTTTAATATTGCATCCCGGGTGGGTGAAAACTAGAATGGGAGGTGAGCATGCTCCTGTTGAATTAGAAGAGAGTGTTGAGGGAATGTTAGAGCTAATTTATGCTAACTCATTGGAGGATTCTGGCCGATTCGTCCAGTATGACGGTGTTGATTTACCTTGGTAGACTCTGATTTACCAATAATTACCTTGGTGATAAAATCGCTTAATGATGAACATGTCAAAACTTTAACTGAGGAAAATAAGAATTTGATAAACACGCTATCGATGCTGTGCTCATTCATGTCGATTGGAGACTTTATCACCTTTGTTTATTCCAGTAAATTGGTTAATCTAATAGAAACTAAAATCGCAATTGAATTTGAAATTGGGCTATATTCTAATCATGAAATCATATTAGATATGGTTGTTACAAATAATTCTGTTACCTTAACAGATTGTCAAGATCAAAACTACCTCAGGACGATTGAATGTGCTAACAAAGAAGAGTTATTATTAAGCCTCAACCAGTGGATTATTAATTCGCTAAATTCTTAATTTAATAGAACAATGAGCAGCAAGTTAGCGACCCATCAGCAGCCCTGATTTCACTAAAATCAAGCGCGATGGTCTCCAATCCTAGTCCAGACAAAGTTTTCTCAACAGTAGGGTAGCCCTCTGCAATGAGGACTTTACCCCCGGGCAATCCGATGGTATTGCACCCATACGTTTCACCTTCAGGCATCCAAATTACTTCACAGCCTGCTGGAAGTTCACCAAAAGCGTCTTTTGAAATATGGCCTTTTGGTGCTAGAATGATATTGTCTGTAGGGGTCGAAGCAATACTGGTAAGGTGTAGGGCATCTTTTGGAATGTCGATTACCCTTAGTTCATGGCCTAAATGAGATAATAAATCGCGCAGTTCATCGATGCCCAAGTCATTGGTTCTAGTTGAGCGCCCGACAAAAAATATGTCGCCAAGACGAAGTATGTCTCCTCCATCCATCCTTGCATCACCGCTCATTCGACAAATTTGGGCACCGCCCATTTGACTGACCAAAAAATCCGCAATCGGGGGTTGCTCTTTTACTCTAGATGGATGGCCTGGAACTGGTAATAGCACATGGCCATCAATTATCACTGCTTGATCTTCCACGAATAAACAGTCTGGATGATTATGGTCTGCTGCTAGCATAGTTACTTCAATACCTGCTGATTCAAGCGCCAATTTGTACTCTAAGTGTTGACGGCGCGCTAGTTCAATGTCTTTTGGGCCGCTCCCAAAGAAATTTGCTAGCGCGGAATGGTATGAATCTGGTATGGCTCTGACCAGTGCTCTCGCTTTTTGGTCCAATCGAACCGTTGCCATGTTTAAATCGCAATGATAACCCCTCTTAATGCTTAGCCCAATACAGGAAATCAAATTCTTGAAACCGGAAAACATCACTGATCTGCTTCAGCTTCTGCAACGAGATTCAGGATATCTTCCTTTACTAAATCAATTATCCAGTCGTAATCTCCCCACCATATTCGTTGATTTCCTTTGTGATCGATTAACACTGTACCAGTAGAATGAGCAATATTGTAATCATATGTCGAAGGGTGATGGCGGGCCGAGGTATTTGATTCTGTAGTGTTTTCTTCAATCTTGAACCCAACATCAAAGTCATTCCATACTTGCGTTAAAGTTGCCATGTCTTGGGAAGATTGTTGAGTGTCTGCGACAGTCAAATGAGTCCAGTATGATTTAGTCGACTGCTTCCATTCTTCCAATACCGTTGTGTTATCGCGCCATGGATCAACGGTAATGGTAATGAATTCAATTTTATCCAACATAGTTTCATTTAGACTTTCGTGGATGTGCCTTAGGTTGTAAGTCACAACAGGGCAGATATCATAACAGTTAGTAAACAAAAAGGCGATTACTGTTACCTTGCCATCAGTATTCTCTTTGAAATCGTAAGTAGTATTGTCGCTTGTTAGTAATGTAAATTCAGATATTGAATTGCCTGATGTTATCAATTCCCCATGAAATATAGATTCTGTTTCGTCGCCTGAGCCGATACAGCCTGGCGTCACAAACATTATCCCCATGATCAAAACTATTGGTCTCTTCATAAGTAATACCCCTCATATGTTTGTTCCAAGATATGGTATATCAATATCTAATTGCACTACGTAAAGGCCGGTGGAAATACAGGATGCGTAGGTAATACCGTTATGGTGTTCGACCGCCCACAAAAACGGTACCCATGAGAATTCATAGAAGTCCGATTCTAGAACTATCCCATCATCACCATGTGGTAAAAACCAGCCAATAGTGGCTTCTGCATAGGTGCCTATTCTATCATCGGGATTGGTTGGCGAAACTAATGTTTCGACGTCTAAGATCCACAGTCCAGCATGATAGTGAGAGACATATAGTCTTCCATCCCAACCGCCACCGTGACTCTGATCGCTAGATTCGTCGGTTACGAAAAATGCACTATCTAGATTATGTGGGGAGAATAATAGCCACTCATCTGGATCGGGGTTTATTGCGCAGTCAGCCCCGTAACAGTGGTCTTCTGCCCAGGGTATTTCCCAATCTCTGATTAGCTTTGGTTCGAATCTCAATTGGCCATCAATATATGTGTAATCTGTGGTATCTAATAAGTAAATTATTCCTGTTCCAACAGATGTGGATAATACTTCAACTGCGGCTGTAGTAATATGCACCGGTTCATCTGAATAACCTAAGTGGGACATATCAAGCATGTTAGGAAACGGTTCTGCGTAGTGGATGTATGACACCCTGCCGCCATTTTCATTACCGGTTGTGCCACTATCTGGCTGACCGTCCTCATCGAGGTCGAGGAAATCCATCCAGAGACCGACTTCCTCGGCTCGCCATCTGCACTGAACTGGATTACCTTGGCCGGTTTTACATAGTGTCGCATGAATCGCATATTCTTCTGGAGAATTCACTGGATGTGGTACATCGGTGACGTCCCCGATACGCAATCCTGCTTCCCAGTAACTTCCATAGATGAATGTCCGCCCAAATCTCGGATCTGTTGGGTCATTACCAGGCCAAAGTTGAACTGTCATGTCATGAATATAGATCCAGCCACCTCTAGTGTGTTCCCAAGCAACTTCATATTCGCCGACCTTGATTATTGTATGACCTAATCCAGAACCGGGGACCCCAGGAATATTCCTTGCTGCAGAGCCATCTAGGTTTAAGTGGGCTATGGTCACTCCGCCACACGCTTCATCTATTGCGTCATTACAGTTCTCATAATCAGGATTGGCAACAAATAAGTACCACTCACCATCGATCATGTGAGTATACAGATTATGGGGGCCACTGGGATGATCAACATCATACCATGAATCTACCCAAGTGGGATTTTCTTTATCTGTTACATCGATTAAAGTAACAGAAACTTGGGCTGGGTCGCTCCATTCTCCAACGTTTGGATCTGCATATCCTGGATCGATCAGTTGATTCTGCTGAACAATATACTCTCGCCCATTATATTCGATATACTTAACATCCAAAACCTGAGTATTAGGATCGTTATATTTACCTATAACAGAAGTATTTTCAGGATCTGTTACATCTACGATATGCATATCGTTCCAGCCAGCAAGATAAGCATATGTCTCGCCATCGGGTGTTGTGGCAACTTGAACTTCTGCGTTACCATTAGTGGTCAGTGGATTGAAGTCCAGCTGTTCAATATTAGCCGTTCCAGCCATATGTTGAGAAGCGTTTGAATGGTCGTGCCCCTCGTGCTGATAAAGTGGGTCATCATTGTCGAAGAGCGGTGATTCTGCTACCTCTCCTGATTCTTCATCGCCAGAAAAGACAAACAATACGCTGGAGACCATGAGCAGAATCAAGAAGAATGCAAGCGCTATTTCCTTGCCCCGCATATCTGCAGCCAATCTTTTGTCCGTTTTGACTTTATGTGATGATAGTTTGGATTTGCATATTGGGGATTCGTTATGAGATTTTTGGTCGGTTTGGTTTTATTGGTTTTAATATTACCTTGCGTTAACGTTCAAGCACACACGCCAAACGTTATGATGTCAATACTCAAAGAAGAAGGTCCTGTACCAGCTGATATCGTAGAGGCGGCGGGCTTTGTCGAGGGTGATGGTGTCAAATTCAAGATGAGTGATACCGCTAATAATTCGAGCATGCGAGTTAGTATAGACCTAGATCGTGATGGTGTGTTTAATGAGAGTAGTGACTACTTTTCATCTTGGATGGTTTATGATTGTCAATATGATGCTAACGGTACCCTGTTAGACCCAGATTGTGTTGAATCTGTGGTGTTTTATTTCAATGGTACTAATGGTTCTGGAACGTATAATTATCAGATTGAAAAAATGGTTAACGATAGTCATACAAACTTTTGGATAAATACTATATTTGTCGGTCTTGATAACCATGAAGAGCCTGGTTTACCAAGTGTTGGTGAATGTTTTGGTGCAGGTTGTGAGGATGTAGGTGACAGTTCGGTTGGTGAGGAAAATGAAAATAGGAAGTATATCTCAATTTTAATGGTTATATCTGCAGTAGGTTTGATTGGTGTAGCTATCAGCCTTATCCTTGAAAAACCTGAATATGAAGAAAAACAATATCTAGAGCAGGAATAGTTAGCCTTCGATTACTGGGCAGCGATCGTCAAGTTCGTCGAAAACCACCATATTGGCCCAAAGATAGTTGATTCTCTGAGGTGTTCGTAATTCTTTTTTACAATAAATTCTAGTTGTCAAAACAAACATATTAACAGTATATAATTAGTCTTGGTAGTAGATAAAACAATTGTTAATCGAGCAACAATTAACCGATGGTTTGAGAAATGGGCATGATTAGGATATGTTATGTCCGGTGAGGGGGCGTCGCGCGCTTGTTTCCTCGTTTTAGTAATGTTCAGCGCAGCATTTTCTGGTTGTTTCGGAGAGACACAGAGTGCAGGTATTAATCCAAACGATGATGTGGTAGTGACTCCGCAAACTCTCTCTGGTGGAATCTTTCAACCAATGACTATCACTGCTAACGCTGATTTATCTGCATACATTCCTTATTTGATACTCAATGAAGATAGTGGATTTGTGCAAAATTCTACGATAATCGACTTAAAATCTGGCGAATCCGCTCAATTGAGTGTCCTTGCTCCACCAAGAACCGATACCGCATTAATTTTGTTAGGTGATTATGGAAGGGATATATGGCCGGTGAGGTCGATAGATGAATCCTGGAAAACCTGGTTTGACAGACGTGGTTACGACGCTAATGACAATCAAGCTATTCAGAGAATTGACGGTATTAACGGATCTTTGAACACTATTGATTATTCAAACTCAACGGCTGATAGGGTTGCTGTGGTGAAGTTGGCCGTTAAGCGGCAAATGGCAGCAGCATTTAGTGAATCTGAGGGAGGTAGGCACTCAATGGGTTTAGTAGACGGTAGAACGGTTTTCAATTACATCAATGTAATGTCTGACGAGACCTTTGACCCCGATGATCTGAATGACTTTGCAGTTGGTTACTTAGATCGATGGGCAGGACAGGGTAATTTAGCGTACGAGGACGCAGCACAATACCTTATTTCAACCATGGAAGGTTTTGGTCTAGAAGTTATCGTACAGAGATTTGTTTACGATTCATTGATGACTGGTGCCCAGAATCCTGAGGCGTACAACGTGTGTGGATACAGATTTGGTGAGGTTGATCCTAACAAATGGATGGTTTTCGGCGCTCATTTTGATATTGCCCCTCCAGTAAATGGTGGAATGCTCGATCCTCACTTGTTTGGTAGAACATATGGAACTCGGGTTGGTGCCTATGACAATACAGCTGGAACTAGTATGGTGTTAACCGTTGCTGAGGCAATGGCAGCTTTCAATACCCGCAACACCATGGTATTCTGCTTGTGGTCAGGAGAAGAAGGCGGTAAGCGAGGTAGTGACTTTTGGACTGATTATTGGGTAAAAGAGGATAATCCTGATGTTGAAGTAACCAACTATGTGAATCTAGACATGGCTGGAGTAAACTGGCCTGGTGGCGGGGGTGCTCCTTGCGGCGACGGACATGGTGGTGGTGATGCTAACTGCGATCCTGAGCCACAAATAGACCCTG
>DUKK01000151.1 GCA_013329355.1 Candidatus Poseidoniaceae archaeon
TTGAGTGGGCTGACGATTATCCCGAGATAGTCGATCTGATGAGCGCAGGAGAGTCCGAATTGGGCAGAGCACTTTGGGTAGTTAGACTGTCTGATTGGTCAACTGAGACAAAAGAGGATGGAAGTCCAAAAGAGATCGTTTACATCGATGGTGGCCATCATGGAAATGAATACCTGGGAACCGCTCTTGCATGGCTATCAGCAAAGTGGTATATCGACGGTTGGGCTGAAGGTAACGAAGAAGCGGTTAATGTGCTAAAAAACACCGAGGTGCATGTTTTGATAATGCTTAACCCTGATGGCAATGACTTCGATACAAGGTGGAACATAAATCAAGTCGATCTCAATCGGAATTACGATCACTACTGGAATACCTGTCCTACTACGCAACCAGGCAGCAGCGCATTTAGCGAATCTGAAACGATGTACAATTCGATTTACATGAACGAATACGTCACTGATGCGGACTTGTATGTCACCATGCATACCGGTGTTTGGATTATGCTATACCCTTGGGGTAAATGGGCTCATCAACCAGCGGATTGGGAACTCTTCTGGCAGATTCGGGATGATGTCAATACCAACATCTCCAGCATTCCAATCCAAAACGCCAATCAAGGTCTATATCCGAATTGTGGCACCAGCAGAGACTACGGATACGGTGTTATGGGCTTTCCAACATTTACCTTTGAAACCGATGATGAACAGTTTATTCCTGGGTCGGTTGAAAATCTCAATGATCGACTAGGAGAAGAGATGGATGTAATGCGGTATCTCATCAACAATGTCTGGTATTGGCGGGCCAGACTAGACGTCCGAGAATTACAATTCTCCGCTGATGATGTTAGTATCGAGGTAGTAAATCACGGGCAAGCATCAACATCCAATGCCACTTTGCAATATGTTGACTCTATGGGCGAGGTTGCCTGGACCTCTGCAGCGTTCACAGTCAATGCCAGCAACAGCACTACTGCCAGCTTCCAATTAGATGATGTCTCTCCAAGCAACAGTGGTTCTTGGCAGTTATATTATCAGAAGCGGGTTATCAACGCCTCCACATGGGTTACAGAAGCAATAAACTCGACGGTGATTAACTCAAAAAGCGTCGATAATGCTGAAGGTTTATTCGGATTTGGTTTATTTAACCCTGTTACAGTGATAATATCAGTGATTGGTTTAGCAGCAATTCTCAGACCAGAGGATGAAGAAATCGAAGAATTGTGTCAACCAAGTGCACACGATAGTTGAAATGGTAGCGCTCATACGCTTAATCAGGCGATACCATGGAAATGACTGTAAGCGTAAATGACAATATCAATGGAACTCTAATTCTACCACTTGTAGAAGGTACTGAATCAATACCTGAAGACTGCGAAAGAGGGTTGCCTCAGTCCATGAAAGCACAAATTAATCGAGTCCTCAGCGATGGAGACTTCAAAGGCAAGGCAAAGTCAACAATTTCTTTGGTTGGGGGAGAAGATGGCAAGATTATCCTCGCCGGTTTAGGTAATAGCGACAATGTATCAGCCCACGATTATCGCAAGGCTGGAGCAGCTGTGTTTGCTAACATAAAGAAAATCCACGGCAATGATTTCACCGTCCGTTTCTCCGACGCAAATGTAGCACACATGGCGGCATTTGCTGAGGGTATGATGCTCAGAGATTACTCATACAATCATTACAAAATGAAGGATGACGACTCGGAAGACAGTGAGAGTGTTAAGCAGATTCGGCTAGCATGTGGCGAAAAAGAAGCTGGAGAATTGACTTCGATGGTTGATAATTACCGGGGTGTTGCCAAAGGCGTCCATCTTTCCAGAGATTTAGGCAATTGTCCACCCAATGATATGTATCCCGAAGAATTCGCTGACCGGGCTTATGAGTGGGCTAAGCAATATGACAACGTCGATGTCACTGTAATCAACTACGACCAAGCACTAAAGCTCGGTATGGGGGGTTTAGTCGCTGTTGGTAAGGGCTCATCCAGAAAACCGTGTATGGTAATTTTCGAGATGAACAAGGATGTAAAGGGGAAATGTCCCGTTCTTGTTGGCAAGGGAATAACTTTCGATACTGGCGGAATTTCTCTCAAGCCGGGTGCGAATATGGACCAGATGAAATATGACATGGGCGGCTCTGCTACAGTATTTGGTACCATGGAAGCATTAGCACAAACCGGTCATCAAGGCAAAGTAGTCGGTATTACTTGCATGGCTGAAAATATGCCTGCTGCGAACGCTACTCGGCCGGGCGATGTCATCAAGGGTCTGTCCGGTAAGACGATTGAAGTGTTGAATACCGATGCTGAAGGAAGATTGGTATTATCAGACGGATTGTGGAAGGCTGGGGAATACGATCCAGAGTACATCATTGACTTTGCTACGCTTACCGGTGCTTGTGTAGTTGCTCTAGGGCATGAAGCAACTGGATTGTGGTCAAACAATGACGAGTTTAGAACTCGAATTCATGAGGCTGGAAATGCTGTCGATGAATTAGCGTGGCCTATGCCGTTACTACCAGCATTCGAAAAGGAAATGACCGACTCAATAATCGCTGACACCAGAAATCTCGGTGCCGGGCGTTATGGTGGTGCAAACACAGCTGCTGCTTTCTTGAAGCAATTCGTACCAAATCAGGACTACGACAAGGATGGGGAACAGATTACTTGGGCCCACATGGATATTGCAGGAACCTACTGGGGCGCAAAGTCCAACACTATGGTTAAAGATGGTGCCACTGGCATTCACGTTAGGACTATTCACCATTTGATTACTCAAGGGTGATTACTGACGTCTCAGTAACAGGACGATTAGTAACAAAGACCCGATTGCCGATGACCCAGCGATTAACAACAGTAGTTGTCGCTTATCACCTTCATCGGCCGGGTCTTCAGCCTCTGTCTCATCATCCTCAAACGAACCGAATGTTGCTCCAATCGAAGGGCCTGTGTCTTCTTCAATATGCTCAATCACCACAATTGTACCATTCAAAATTTCTCCATTCGAGGCGATTGATTGGTAATTGTATTCGCCGACTCCCCACGTACCGTTAAACCACACAAGAAATGATTCCTGACAATCAGAAGTAGTGTTATTACCGGCGTAATTGCAATCCCGCTCTATATCTCCTGAATCCCAATCTGCAGATCCATTGTATAGACCATCACCATCTGCATCGAAAACAATTCTGTGAGTAATATTGTCTCTAGAATCAGCATTATACCACATAATTGAATCATTATATTCGATTTGGGTTGCGCTTGGCTGTAAATCATTTTGTTTGATAATTACATTGAATGTGCTGGCTGAGTGAGCCTGAGCTAGGCTGGGCATCAGGATTAATGAAATCAATACCATTACCAACGTAGCGTGTATTCGCCTCATGATTACTCCCAAACAATATGCCTAAATAAAGCAAATTAATCTTATATGAATTTTTTACCCGTTAATTGAAATAGAACAGATAGCAGCGAGCGTCATGCTTAGAAGGCAACTACAAGATGATGATGGCGCTGCTGACAAGATAATTGTCATTGCCTTGGTTAGTTTACTGACCGTCAGCGTAATCTCTGCGATTGCATACATGAATTTAGACTCGGATAATACAGAAAGCGGACCGTCTAACTCGATGGAATGGATTGACCCTGTTGTTGAAATCGAGGATGAGAATCACAGCCACACCGATTTGATGGCTCACCGATTAGCGACAAGTAATATGCAACTAATCGATTATCACAACCTCAACTGCGATGGAAATGTTGCTCCACCCGCTGAATTAGATAATGTTGCAGGGCGACCATGTTATCCTGAATACAAGAATGTTGGACCGACCCCCGGAGATTCTTCGGAAATTTCAATTGAAGGTAACTTCATGGAAGATTGTGTCAAGCATCCTGATGGAACTGGTGGCTGCTATGCGTATGTCTCATCATACAACCAATTCGAAATTCTTGATATTTCTGAACCAAATAGCATTGTCCTGCTGTCAACCTACTATGCGGAAGTTGGTCGTATGATTGATATCAAAGTAACACCAGACAATAACTGGGTTCTAGTCAATCACGAATTAACCAACAGCGACCTTGACCCAATACCGCAGGATGACGACGCAAACAGCGGCGCAAACAGACTCGATGTAATTGATGTCTCCAACAAAAACCAACCAATTAAAGTGGCTGAGTGGAATAACCCTCCTGCAGGATTCCACAATCAGGACTTACATGTTGATTGTGATTGGGAAAATGCGCCAATAATCTATGCTCAAGAAGAATGTCACCTATTCCTGTATGGTGCAGACCCTTACCCTGAAATGGTGGAGGGTGACTCCGGTGTGTTCTATAAAGGGACTCAAATCTTCTATGTACCACTCGGTTTCGAGTCTTGGCGGCCAGATGTCAACGATGAAGACCAAAATGTAAGCCGAGAAATCATTCGGTGGGGTGGTTACTCCCCGGAACCAGAGACAACCTGTGGTGGCTCTCTATTCAATCACGACAACGTTTTCCACATTCATCCAATAACCGGTCAAGCCCTTCTATACATTTCCTACTGGGATGCCGGATTACGTATTGTCGATGTATCTAATCCCCCTGCTATACCTGACCCGGAAGGCGTATCATGGCCTCAGGACAATGAGGTTGGTCGGTGGTTAGGCTGCCCCAGTGCAGATGACGGTTGGTATGGCCCCGATGGAGGAGGCCATGCTAATATGACGCCTGAAGAATGGGGCGGTAGCAGCGGTGCGCTAAATGGTAACGGATGGATTCACTATGCTGTGCCTTATGACCACTTGTTGTGTAATGGTGCAGCTGAAACGGACCCTATCGAAACCTGGCCTGCTGAATGTGGAACTGGTCCCGAAGATCCAGTATACGGAATCAACTGGCGACATCTAACCATGATTGCGCCAGAATACGGTTCCAACACTAATCACACTGGCTATGTGTGGACCATTGACACCACAGACCCAGCGAAACCATTCTTATTGAGCAAATGGAAGTTGCCTGGAACCAGTATCTTGCCAGACGGCACTGAACATGAACATCACTACATTCCTGGAGGCTACATCTACAGCCCACACAATGGAGATACTGGCACCCACGGACACGTCTACTGGACACACTATCATGCAGGAAACTGGGTAACTGACCACAGTAAACTTTGGAGTGATATCAAGTGGGTAAACGACATACCAGCGCCAGAAATAGGCTTTCCCGCAATCGAGCAATTGTCTGAGACCATAACCATGGGTTACTACCTGCCTGCTGGACCAACATGGATGGAAGATCCAAAAGCAGAGTTAGGATATGACATGGCTGATTGTTGGGCTTCGTGCATGATTCCTTTTGACTGGGGGTTACAATATGACCCACGCGGCTTCTTATTCATCTCGGAGATGGTTTCTGGTGTTTACGTAGTCCAAATGGATGAGGATATCAACCCCAATTATATGTATCCGTCTCTATATACCAATATCGAAGATGAATAATTCTCACTTTGCTGTAGGGTGTTTAACAGAACGATGATTGATATAAAGTACAGATCGTAACTATTTGATGAAATCAGCAATCCGCTGAATAACTGCAGCATCACCTAGAAGTTTCTTGTGGCCTAAATTATCGGTCAAATAGAGTTGTGAGTTTGACATCTTTTCGTGAACCATAACGGAAATCTCACTTTTCGATTCTATGTCATCCTTACAGTGCACTAATAATGTTTCAATACCTATTTTATCGGCAAACATATCTGGTCCGAATTCAGTGGGACTTACACCAAATACTGTTTCTACGCGATCAAACAACCGGTCAGCATAATATTGCTTGTCGAGACCAAACAACCCTACAAAATTTTCAAACATCGGACGAATTTCATAAACGCCTAGCGAAATTAGAACGATTTTTTGATAAGTAGCGCCTAACCTCACTGAATTCAATCCGGCAACGCCACCAAAGGAGTGAGCGATTAGCACATCAAACGGTCCTTGAGTTGCCGTTATTCCGGTTATTACATCGGTTATTTCTGGTAGTGAGGTTTGTCCAACTTCTGAATTCCCATGGCCGGGCAGATCAATTGTAGTAATATCAAAACCATCACTTGACAATCGCTCAATCATGGTCGAAAATTGACCAGACCTACCATTCCAGCCATGAACAAAAAGCAATTTGCGTCCATCGCTGGGAATTCGGTACATCGCTACTTCTCGGTTTGATGAGGTGGCGACCATCGATTTAGTTGCAGTTTCGTAAAACCCAAGTTCCCTATTATGAATTTTGAATTTAATTGGCCCTGAGAAGATTCGCCAAAGGAATCTAGTAGCAAGGTTTTTTGAAACCAGATTGAGTACTTTAGCCAACACTCTCAGAAATAATGGTAGGCGATAGTGTGCGGCCATCGAAGCGTTATCAGTTTCCATGAATAATCACAACTAAGGAAGTTTATGGTTTATGGCCTAATCATCGAAGACTTCTACCTCAACCGTTTTCTTGACAAATTCGGTCATTTTTGAATTGAATCTAGTAGCTCTGACAATATGGTTATCAATCCAGTGATAGTTGCCACCTCTCGGCTTACCGAATAAACAAGTGTGCCACTTAAAACCGTGTTGAGTCAACCACTTTTCGGTTACCAAACGGTGTTCCTCAGCTCTAGCAGTAAAAAAACAAATCTGATGGCCTTCATCGTACCATTTGTTGATTTGCTCAACTACTCCTTCAAAGCATTCTGCAGTGGCCATCCTTTCTGGCTCCTCATTTGGTATGTCTTCACAGATAGTGCCATCGATGTCAATTAGAAAGTTTTTGCACCCTTCCGGCAATATCGGTGATATCGTCATTCCTCTTTCATCGATCGTTTGGACTAGGTCAGCCATAATCAATGCCGGGAAAACTCGGCCTTTGAATAAATCGGCGGTTACCTATCGTGATGGTGGATAGTCGTTGCACCGCATACCCGACACCAAACCTTGGTACCACTTTTCCTTGGTGTCACGCCGGTTATGTCAATAGACACGCCACAAACGCACTTTACCACAGTTCCCATGTTGGCACCCAATACCTGATTATTCATCAATTACACGCTTTATTGGAACTCTTGCCACGATTCAACGCGAACAAAGGACTTACTCGAAGAGAAGCCTTTGACTTCACTACAAGTGATATTGTGATTAATTGCCCCGTTGTCAGCAAACAATTTAGTTAATTTGTCGTTGATATTTTGTATCTCGGTTTTCTCAACAATTGCCCAACCACGTATTAGTGACGGGCTGTGACGACGCATGAGCGGTAACAAATCGCCAAGATGGCTGAGCATTTGATGGGGTAAATTAACCAAAAGTAGGTCCACTTTGTGATTTAGTTCTGCTCTTTCCCGCCATTTCCGACCATCTTGACACAGTATTTCTACCTCGGCCGGTCGCGTATTTTTGCTGAGAAATTTGGCAATATTTTGTTGCAGCAGTTCTACTGCTGATGGATTCAAGTCGCCGATTAGAGCCCTATCAACAAGGCCTGTTTTCGCAAGAATCCCTGCCAGGGCTGGGCCTACACCGGCGTATGGGTCGCAAACCGTTATGGCCCTGCCGAGTACGTTGAACAACTGCTCTGCTGCCGTGTAACTGCCTTGACGTTCAGTTGATAGCCTAGTTGAAAAATAACTTTTTGTGGGGTCAACAAGAATAATCTGGCCATGCTCTTTTACTTTAGTTAGCGTAGTTAAATCTCCTTGGCGAGATTTGATAGGAAGTAAATCACGAACGCGGAATTTGCCTTGAACTCCTTTATCCGCGCATATCAGCCTGACATTTGGTAATTGTTCAAGCATTGCATCGGCGATTATCTCCCGATGAACATATATCTCATCCTCCAATTTTACAACTAAAATATCGCCTATTATTTCGTGGGAACGCGGAAGAAATTCCTTGATTTCTAGGAGTAGTTCTTGATCGATTAATTCTGCCCAGTGTTTTGTAATTTCCTCGCTGCGCAAAATAATCCGGTAGGCCGTATCCTGCCAAACTGAGTTGTCCTCCGCAGGCGCACTACTATTCAACGGAATAGCCTTCAAACCGTCATCCGTAGTCAAAATGCCGAGTCCTTCCTGCGCCCAGCCGTTTGATTTGATAATCTCAAACCAATGTTGAGTGTCGACACTCGGCACTATCAAATGACGCATACGCTTCGCCCTGTCCAAGCACCACTGAGGTTTGAGCATGGCGGAGGATTCTGATAAACCAAAACAGGCTAGTTTGGTATTAATCGGTATGGGCCCAAATATGTTGACATCAATGACTGAGGAAGCGATAGTTGCCGCAAAATCTGCTGATTTCCGATATTATGAAGCATACACTGCGATGTGGCCAATAGAAGAACTAGAACGTTTGGAAAGCCGGGTCGGACCGATTAAGAAAGTCATGCGACCAGAAGTCGAGCAACCCGAAGAAATCCTCAATTTAGCCAAAGAGAACACTGTGGCAGTTCTGGTTGTTGGTGACCCACTACAAGCAACGACTCACGTTGACCTTCAGTTACAAGCAGAGGAGAATGGTATTGATTGTCGAATAATACATGGCATATCTATTACCAATATTGTGACAGGTGCAATTGGACTCTCTAATTACAAGTTTGGCCGACAGACAACGCTCACCTATCCATACTCAAATTGGATTGCTACCTCGCCACTCGAGATATTAGCCATGAATCGAATCATGGGCCATCACACATTAGCACTCCTTGATCTTGACCCGACTGGGGCGGGAACCGGCAAACAACAGCCAATGCGGCCAAAGGATGCGGTTATCTCGATCGGTTTAATGATTGAAAAGCTGTCGAGCGGTATTGAAGATATCAACGATAATGATAGTCTGAGTAAACTGAAAAAACAGGCCATAAATGAATTGGTAGCAACTAAATTTGCTGACTGGAATGTGGTTTTATGTAGCGACATGGGGGCTGAGGATCAATCAATAATATACACCAATCTTGCTGATCTTGCTGACTTTCCAGGTGGCAACATGAACTGTTTAGTATTCCCCGCATCCACGAGTGATGTTGAAGAGAAGGCACTTTTACGATGGTCAAGAGAGGAGGGGTGATTTATCGTGAGTTGGATTTCTGATGATATTCTAATCTTGCTCTCGTTTCTATTGTTTATGGGCATTTTTGCTGGCGTCGGAATAGCCTCAATGTGGGTCAAACAAGATACCACCGATGATTATCTGGTTGCCGGCAGAGGTATGCACCCTGCTCTTGCTGCTTTATCTGCGGTTAGCACATGGAACTCTGGCTACATGTTCATCGGGTTCATCGGCTTCATATTTTTACAAGGCTATTCGGCAATATGGATTGCTTTGGTGTCGACCATCGGTCAGCTCGTCGCTTGGATATGGCTATACAAGTACATTCAGAAGGAGGGTAGTGAAAGAAATCTACGCTCATTGTCCTCGCTTGTATCAAGCAAAACTGGAGCACAAGAAGCAAGAATAGCCGCAATATTATCGGTATTCTTCCTCGCTATATATGCAGCAGCACAACTCACTGCCGGGGGTGTTGCGTTAAATTCGATGCTCGACTGGCCGGAGACTACTGGAATATTAATCGGGTTTGTCTTAGTGGTCGCTTACTGCTACGCTGGCGGAATAAGGGCGTCTATCTGGACTGATGCCGCTCAATCTAGTGTTATGATAGTCGGCTCGACTATTCTCTGCATAGTTGCTATGGGACAAGTTGGTGGATTGTCCGGCCTTCATAATGAATTAGTTAGCATTGACTCCTCGATGGTAAACATCTATCCCTCAGGACTCAAATTTGGCGCAACTTTGTGGATTGCTGCCTTTTTCCTTGGTGGACTTGGTGTCGCTGGGCAACCACAAGTCGTTTCACGAGTCATGACTTTGAAAGATGACTCCGATCGCAAGCAAGCTATGGTGTGGTTCTTTGTCTGGCAAACACCATTTATTGCGCTGATGTTCATAATAGGTCTAGCATGTCGCGCAATATTCGACGGAACTCTTTCAGTAGATGATGCAGAGTCTGGATTGCCAATGTTGGCTCAAAGCCTCAACCCGATTTTGGGAGGAGTAATTTTGGCCTCGATTTTTGCTGCAACTATGTCGACGGCTGATAGTCAAGTACTTGCATGCACCGCTGCAATCACAGATGACATCAAGCCAGAATGGAAACAAGACCATGGAATCACTAAACAGGTAACGCTGGTTGTTGCTGCGCTTGCTACCGGAATATCATTAGTCGGTCAACAATTTCCGGGCTTTGGTGATTCTGTATTCGCCCTAGTTGTATTTGCAGTATACGGCTTAGGTGGCATATTCGTACCACTAATCCTAATCCGTATGGCTGGTTACGAACCAGATTCTCAACACACAATTTCGATGATGATCGCGGCTTTGCTTGGTGTTTTGATATGGACTGTCATGGGTTTTGGGGAATATGTTTTCCCGTCTGTTCCCGGCATGGGTGCTGCATTCGCAGTTCACTTCACTTTGTGTTGGTTTAGAGACGAGTCTAATCCTAATCCTCTGGGTCGTTACAATTTGCCCACTAAGCAGTTTGCCGCAATTGGTGCGGTGGCGATGGTTGCCTTGGTTGGTGGCGTGGAATACTCATATTACGCCATCGCTCCGGATGCAAGCGATGCATCGGACAAGATTGGGGCATATTCCGTAGCTGGAGAATATTCATTTTACGAAATCGCTCAGGGTTCCGAATATATTGAGGACGGAGGCTCAGTAACAATCAACGCTAGTTCCGATGATGCCATGTCATCACTCAATGGCATGAATATTGTAGGTGTAAAAGTAAATATCAACCACGAGGATGATGAAACTGTTAACGGCTTTGGGTGTGTGTTTGCCGATCCTCCACAGGATGATGTTGTTGATGCGACTATTTCACACGTAGAATTAAGCGCTGCAGACTCAAATAGCGGTTCATTCGAATTCCAATTAGACTGGCATAATTCAACTATTCTCAATACAAATGTCACGAACATGACAAAATCCGACATTGGAGCAATGCTGGATGGAGGGGGCCTAGGATTTGGCACGCATGACTTAACAATTGGCGTGACCGTTCAAAACGGTGGTGGAACGGGGTGTAACAGTAATGATGATGGGCAGGATGTAGGTTATACAATTCAATTGGTAACACTTGATTACACCATTTCTCCAATCTGAATATCAAATCAAATTGTAAAGCGCATACCTTGATTGGCTATTTTCCAGCCCATTTCAACCACCTGAGCATGCTCATCGCTCCATTTATCATATACAGGGTTAGTGTGATTCAGATGAAGGAAAATAATCTCTGGATCCCCTTGCTGTTTGTATCCAAGTAATTCTAATGTCTGTTTTATGGGCGGGTGAGGGACTTTCTCCTGATTGCGTGATGACAACTCATCAGCTGACCAAAATGTTCCATCGAGTAGTGCGATATCAACTGCGAGATTAGTTAACCAATCTCGAATTGTTGCGGCGCCGTGGAGGTCAAGCGTTTCTCGCCAGGTATCATGGTCTGGTAGATAGAGCAGAGATTTATTTTTGCCGCGTACGATAAATGCATGGGTGTCAGAAAGTTCGTTCCGATGGGGAACTACAATTGGAGTGATGGTAAAATCCTCAAACTGTTCTGTTTTTTTATTGGTGAACTCATGAATACAAAATACCCCTTGCTCGACCATCTGCTCCCACTGTGGAACGCGTTTGATTAGACCAGTCATTTGATTCGATGTGTGGAGTGTTACACCGCTCGCATTGATGGCTTCACGCCCGAATAAACCAAGCCCGTCTACATGTCCTAGGTGAGCGTGAGTAAGCCATATGTCACTAGGTGTTTGATTCCCTAAAAACTGTAATTGGCTTGCAAGATGGCGGCTTACATCAATTACATGTAAACGGTCCATTTCAATAATACCTAGTGATGTCGGGAAACTGATTTCAGCGGGGGACAATCCAATGCAACATTGTTTGTTGCAACCCGCCTGCGGCCTACCACCATCCTGAGCAATCCCAAGCAAAACCACCTCAGGCATGTTGGTCCGAGGTCAATCTGTATCATCAATCTGTTTCACCGGTTAAGTCACAGTCGCGAAGGACTCAAACCATATCTGTGACTGCATTGCCACGAGGGGGATATATGGCACGACCAGCAAAAGTCGAATTCCCCGGTCAAAAAAAGCAACGGGTCCGACTGCGCGGCACAAAACACGCCAATGAGGCAACGGCAAAAAAACTAAAGAAAGATTTGTCCAAGTTATTAGAAAATCCCCACGCCCATCTGCCGGCTATGCTATGGAAAGGTAAGATGCGCTGGGGTAGAACGGACCCCGTATCTAAGACTCTCAAGGAATTGGACAAGATAATACGCAAAAAGTCGGACACTAAGTGGCTGTCAAAGCGTATGATGGCGAAGCGTGGAGACCCGGTTGCCAAAGCATTCGCAGGCTCACTGCACGCCTGCCACGATGAGGATTTTACTACGGTTGGGAAGTTTGCTTCAGCCTCATTTGGCTCCGCATCATTCGTCAGACGAGGTGATGGCAAACAAGGCTATTTGGCGGGATTACAGAACTTCTCTAACCTTACTCTTCGTATGCTTCCGTGGGAAGAGCATGCCAAACGTGGCATGTATTTCTTTTCTTGGAAAGGTGGTTTTGTTTGCACCGGTCCAAACCCTTCACCACCTGATGAATGGATTGATGATGTCGTTGTCCGTTCGAGGTTTAATTTCACCAAAACCGAGTCAGATAAGGAAACGATATACTACACAAAGGGCATAAATCCCGAGGATTTGAGTAATGATAACGAATTAAACGACTGCATTAAACTCACATTTTCTCAGGGAACAATAGTCTATATTGGCCTCAGCGATTTAGAAACCGGTGATAAAAAAGACACATCTTTCATACAACATCTCGCGCTGTCTATGTTGCCTCCATTTCTCCCATCAATCGTTGATATTGAAGCTATTTGGAAACCAGAGGGGTGGTCAACTGGTGATTTACTGCCAGATAATGCAACAGAAGGCGTCGGAAAAATACTCGATGCTTGGCAAGGACTGGTAATGAATGAAAGTGTTGTAGCGCAGGCAGTCAGGCGGTCTGTACTAGATGCCATCGAGGATGGTTTAATTATCAATTCAAAGTATTACCAATGCGAATCGTTTGATGAAGTAAGGCAAGCCCTTGAAAGTGTGGCCGGCTCTGCTGAGGAAAGAGACCTTGCAGCCTACATATTACTCGTGTGTTATCAAGCAGGATTTGAGGATGGCCTAGGTTTGCGAATCAACACACGCGGTGAGACATCGGAAAGAAAAACCCCCTCAATTGAGATAATTGAAGGTGCAAGTTGTGGTGACATATTGGGTGCTTTGTGGGAAGATTTCGGACTCAACGCATTGGAACATATTGGTATTATTAGCGATGAGGCAAGCGAAATTTGGGAACTGCAAAACACTAAACCAAAGCCGTTTGGAAAATTCCTGAAAAGTTTGGATAGTGCTCGAGAGAAGGCAAAATTATCATCACTTATCCCAACTAAGCAAGGGGCGTTGGACGGTGCATGCGGCCATATTGTCGATCTCATCAGAATCGGTTTGCTAGAGGGTCTAGGTAAGGCTGAGCGCATTGCAATCTCGAGACATTCATCTATCTCTGAGGCTGCAGCGGCCTGGGCGTGGTTACTTGCTGCGGAACGTTCCTCAGGACAGGAATGGCACTTTGAGGGAGATGCGCGCAATAAAGCCGGCGCTTGGATGAATACGACTAAGCAACTACTTGCTACCGGGAAACAACTACTCGATTCTTCTGACAAGGAAGTTGAGGAATTACAGGAGCAGTGGTTCAATCAATTAAACCAACTTAAATTGGACACGGGTGAATCTTAGTTCACACGCTGGCAAACCCACGTTCTATGTCTGCCCACAAATCCTCGATATCTTCAATACCAATACTCATTCTAACATAACCGGGAACCATCCCAGCAGCGTGTCTAACGTCCTCTGGGATCATCATGTGACTCGAATTGAATGGACACTCTACTAATGATTCAACGCCGCCTAGACTCGTTGCTTCGTAAATCATTTCTAGGCCTCTCATGAATGATAGCGCGGCATCATCGCCACCCTTGACAACAAATCCAATCATTCCTGTGCCTCTAGGCATGATTCTTTGGGCTACTGCGTATTGTGGATGAGAGCTCAACGATGGGTGATTGACCCGTTCAATCATTGGGTGAGCATCTAGGCGTTTAGCTAGTTCCGCAGCGTTATCACAGATTTGTGGCATTCTAACGTGTAGCGTTCTCATGCCGCGCTCTAACAAGAAGCAGGAGTTAGGATCGGCGCTACCGCCAAAGTGAACTTTACGGTGGAATATATTATCAATATGCTCTTTGGATCCAACAACTGCTCCCCCGATGATATCAGAGTGGCCTCCGAGATATTTTGTCGTTGAATGAATTACTAAGTCGGCACCTAACGAAAGCGGATTGCATGCCCATGGTGAGGCAAAAGTATTGTCAATAATACAAACTAAACCGTGTTTCTTTGCCAGTGTGGCCATGGCCTCAACATCGCAAACCTTGAGCACTGGATTAGTTAGTGTTTCAATGTATAGAACTTTGGTGTTTTCCTGGATTGCCGCCTCATAGGAAGACACATCCGTCATATCGGCCATTGTAACCTCAATGCCGAAACGCGGGAATTCCTCGGTCATCAGTCCATAAGTACCGCCATAAACATCGGCAGATGCAACGACATGGTCGCCTGTGGATAGAATAGCCATTAATGTAGACGATATCGCTGCCATACCTGAAGAGAAAACCTCGCCATCCTCTGCTCCCTCCAAGGCACATATTTTGTCTATCACCGCTTCTGCATTAACTGAGGTAATTCTGGTATACAATAATGCGTGATGCGCACCGGCGGCCCAGCCAGCATATCGCTCATCGGTTAACTTATACGTCGAAGATTGAAAAATCGGAGTATTGACTGCGTCGCCGACATGGTTGGTTCCCGAATGTACTGCTTTACTCGCAAAATGAGTAAATTTTGGTTTTGATTCTTTTGTCAAAGCGCCCCTCTCATTACTCCGATAACTAGGAGGACTTTGAACGATGCGCAATTTTACTGCTGATTTACCGTTTCGTCGGTATTATTTGATAATAGTTCAACAATTATGTTGCCAAAAAATAACGACCCGCCGCCAATAAGTATCCAGATACTCCAAGTTACCATGCCTAACTGGAGCCCATAAATAGTCGCCCAGACCGGTTCCAGAGCGTAAATAATCGCTGCTTGTATAGGATGTAAGTAGCGTTGGTACATGTTCAAAAATAGCAAACAAAAGAACGACCCCCCCACACCAAGCAAGATTACTGGTATTAGGACACCATCTGAATAAATCAGTGTCCACTGTTTTGGATTCAACCCGTCGCCTAGCAAAAATGCCGTCACAGCTGAACAAGTTGTGACTACTATGAAAGAAGTGGTTGAAACTGCAACAGGATCTCTTCTGATTGTTATACGCTGAGTGAATAGAATGTGTAGTGCAAATAGCAATGCGCAGAAGACTGTAATGAATTCTGCCAACCCCCAAGTTAGGTGTGGCGGGCCCTGAATGAAGCCTGCACCAAAAGTAGCAAGGGCAACTCCAAGCATCATTATCTTGGTCGGTAATCTGAGTCGATATATCGATGATATTATTGCGGTGAAAACAACATAAAGTGAGGTCAAGAAGGCCGATACTGAAGGGTCTATGTCGTCTAAGCCAATCATCTGTGAGAGATAAGCAACAAACATTAGTGTACCTAAAACTAACCCATCAAGCCAAATTTGTTTGTCGGTGAGTGCCTCTCTCGCTTTGCGAAAAAAGATTACCATCATGGCTGCTGCAATAGCAAACCGTGCAAATACCAATGAGGCAACTACGCCGTCTACTCCAAGAAGTTCTTTCTCAGATTCAAGGGCATCCAATGCTTGCTTCATCCATATGAATGTCGCCCCCCAAACAAGGGTGACAGATAGCAAGGCTATTATTGCTATTTTCCGTTGCCTATCTGAGCTTTTTAGCATGTCTGATGTGCTTACAAAACCACTATCGGACATGATATTCCCAGTTGACTCGAGTGCATTAGGATGGTGGTTAAATTTATGCGTCAATACGGAGAAAAAAGATAAGTCTCAAAGAGTGGCTCGGACTCGATACTACATGGCTGAATTAGTCAATTCGTGGGAGCAACCAATCAACACTGGGGAAATTCCGCTAAACAGGAGTATGTTCGACGCCATTGTTGTAGGTGGAGGTCCGGGTGGGTCATCTGCTGCAGGTTACTTAGCTATGGCTGGAAAGTCGGTATTGCTATTAGAAAAGGGCCTATGGCCTCGAGACAAAGTCTGTGGGGATGCTGTTGGAGGGAAATCACTTGGCCATGTCAAGGCGTTAGGAGTCAAAGAAACCTTAGAAAAATCTCCTCATTTTAGAGTCACTGGGATTAAATTCTCATCACCAAAAGGCAATACTGTAAGAGTTGCGCTGCCAGAGGAAGATGTTCAAAGACTTGAAGCTGGTTATTCTCTTCCAAGAAAACAATTCGATCACCTGTTATTTGACAAATGTCAACAATTAGTGCGAGAGAATGGCGGCAAGGTTATCCAAAATTGCTTGGTGACCGGAGTTTTGTTCGATGATGGTGAAGGTGGAGAAGACCCCGGTAACGGTAGTGGCAACCGCCGCCATGCAAAAGGTGTAACAGTAAAGGTAGGAGGTCGCAAAGGAGAGGAAAGAACCTACTATTCAACGGAGATCGTTGGTGCAGCAGGCTATCAATGTCCGGTTGCAAAAGCCGTAGTTAGGGATTCCTTTGATGAAGTACTGGTCGACAATACACATTTTTGTGATGGTTATCGAGAATATTGGCGTAATGTCAAGGGTTGCGGTGATGGGGTTGGTGACATCGAAATACACTTTGTCGACTCTGTTGTGCCCGGATACTTTTGGATGTTTCCCGTTTCCAAGGACGTAGTCAATGTCGGAATTGGTATGGTGGTCAGTCTACTGCAAAAAGAGAAGAAAAAACTACGCCTGCTGCAGAAAGACGTTATTGAAAATCATCCTTTATTCAAAGAACGATTTGCGGATGCAGAAATGATAAGGGGTAGTGGCAGAGGGTGGGCATTACCCTTTGGTTCACCGCGTAAGAAAGCAAAGCATCAACCGCGCCGGGCAAGTATGAACGGCATTCGTTTGGTTGGCGACTCGGCATCACTCGTTGACCCCTTTTCTGGTGAAGGTGTTGGTAATGCATTGGTCACCGGTGAGTTGGCTGCTAAACACATAATCGATGGTAAATCTCCCGAAGAATATCAAACCGAAATGTGGAAAATTCTTGGCCCGGAGCTGACAAACTCTTACCGCATGCAGAAACTCAGCAGGAGAAAGTGGCTGCTCAACTGGTTCGTCGGGAAAGCGAGCAAAAAGCCAGAAATACAGGAAATGATGACCGAGATGATTGCTTCTAAAGAAGCACAGGAAAACCTTCACTCACCGTGGTTCATGTTTAAGACACTGATGTTCTAGGTGATTACGTGGACAATAGCCTAAACGGAATCGATGCCGTGTTTTTGGACTTGGATGGCACGATATACCTCGGTAACGAATTAATTCCGGGTGCGCTGAAATTTTTACAACGGTGCAGTGACAACGGCATTAAGCGATTTTTCCTATCAAATAATTCTAGCCGCTCAGTAACGCAATACCTTAACAAGTTGCATAATCTTGGTATTCCGGCTAATCAGGAAGACATTCTGTTGTCAACCCACGATCTGTTGGCCTGGCTAGATAAAAACGGGGTGACAAAAACCTGGTTAATCGGGACTGAAGGTATGCGAGCGATGCTTGAAACTCATGGTATTGCCACCGCGTGTGAAGACCCTGAATATGTTGTATTAGGTTACGATACAGAAATATCCTATCACAAAATCGCTCAAGGCAGTATCTATCTTCATCGAGGTATTCCGCTAGTAGCAAGTCACCCTGACATGGTTTGTCCCTCCCCTAACGGAGGTCTTCCGGATGTTGGTGCCTATTTGGCGATGTTGAAGGCAACTACTGGAGTAGATCCCGTTCATATCACAGGTAAACCAAATGCCGGAATGATACTTCATAAAATTGATGAATTGGGGTTGTTGCCTCATCGATGTGCCATGGTTGGTGACCGTTTATACACTGATATAGCGATGGCGAATCGTGCTGGATGTGTTGGAATTCTTGTGCTATCTGGCGAGGCTAAAATGGAAGATGTTGCGCTACTGGATGAGGCCGCTGAACAATACCCTACGCTTATCGTTGATAGTGTAGCCAATTTATTGTAGGTTATACCATGAGTCTACTGAAACGGTTTTCATGGCTAATTCAGCGCAGGAAAAAGTTCCCCCATGATGAAATTCATCGCGCCGGGGAATTAGCAGAAATGCGATTAGCTAAACTATCTAGGGCGGCTGGAAAAGCCAACGGATGGCAGGTTTTTGAATCGGTGAGAATTCCTGACCCTAATGGCGGTCGACGTGAAATTGACATGGTGATAATCGGTGGCAATACAATTTTAGTTGTCGAACAAAAACATTGGGCTGGCTCATTCCGTATCAACAAGGAACATCATTTCATTCAACGAAGAAAAAATGGCCAGGAGCACAATCATGACGGGGTTGCCGATAGAATCGCTCGCAAAGCCGGGTTGTTATTGGAATTACACAGTGGTAGACTAAATCTTCCGGAGGGGGAATTACCAGAACAAAGGGTGATTATCGCGATGACTCATCACAAACTTGAGTGGCCGAAAATACCTGAAGATCTGAGTGCTGAAATGGTTAATGAAAAAGGCTTTTTGGACATTCTAAAAACCATTAATCCTGGCCAGCCAAATCAAGGACTAACTGAGACACTGGAAGGTTTCAACACTTGGGATGAAGTACACATGTATGGTGGGTTGTTGAATAAAGGTGATGTTATATCGCTTGGCTTGGGGAATCAACTAGAAGCAATCTTTGAGCGACGAGAACACTCAGTAAATGGAAATACGACCCATCGTCGAGGCTGGTTTTCAATATTTAGTAAACAGCCTTCTCTAGCGAAAATAAAAATCGGTAGCAAAAATGTTGAGCTAAGGGTTGCCCACGGCGCCTGCCTCAGAATGCACGTAGTCGGAGAGTCCGTGGCAAGAGATATTCCGTGGGCATGTATCGACAGGATCGCTTTGTCTAAACCGGCGGCTGAGTGGAATCGGTGATTATTTGGCTGGCCTTGTCATCGAAGCAATCGGCATAACTGCAGGCGTGGTTGGCGTGATTGCGTGGGGTCCCCAAATACTTGAGGTGTGGAAATACAAACGCCACGATGGTATCTCGATACCTACATTCTCAATTGTTGCATTTTCATTGACATTATGGCTAATTTACGGTCTTGCCATCAAATCTACAGCGATGATTTTTGCTAATATTCTCACACTAAGCGTCATTGCGAGTATAATAATCGGGGTTGTGAGGATTCGAAAAAGTGGCTGAGTTGTATCAATAATTATTCGAGATGTTCATATATGTGAAGTTATTAGACACTATGTAACCGATGGTTCAGTAGTGGTCACATGAGCGATAACGATGATTGGGAAGAACAGATGATTGACAGACTAGTCGAGATGTTCAAGGGCATGGGCATGTCATTAAATAAATCTCAAATCAAGAGTATGATGGAGCAGTTTAAGTCTCAATTCGAAAAAATGGGTCTAGATGCCGACAAGCTGAATAGTGGTGATGTAAACTTCAACTTTGACTTATCAAATCTTAGCAAGATGTTCCAATCCGGTCAGTCGATAGAAGATATACTAGGCAATCTAGGGATGGATGTCAAAGTTGACGCTATACCCGTCGAGATCGAAACTCCAGAAATTGAAGACGACAACGACGAGGTGTTAAGACTACCAAGTGACGATTTCTATCTAGATGGCTGGAACATGTCTATAACGATTGATTTCGCCCTCAAAGGTGATATCAAGGAAATGCAGATGGAAATGAATCTTTCCAAGGGCGGCTCAATGCTTGAGATAATGAAGCAGACACAAACTAAGCCGATGGCGAGAATAAAATTGCCACATCCATGCGAAGATGTTGTTGGGTGGTCATTGAATAATGGTATTCTCGATGTTACATTAAAGTTAACTCCACAAGGCTCTGCCTTGAAAGATAGTGATGATGAAAATCCAGCGGCCGATGTTAGTTTAGATTTTGGTGAGGATGATGATGATGATGATGATGGTGGAATTCCAATATTTTAAATTAAGGAGATGAAAGAATGAGTAAGGTAATAGGAATAGATTTAGGAACAACAAACAGCTGTGTAGCGACAATAGAAAACGGTGAAGCGGTAGTAATTGCTAATGCAGAGGGCGCAAGAACGACCCCCTCTGTGGTTGCTTTTGCTAAAGATGGTGGAGAACGATTGATTGGGGTAACTGCGAAACGTCAGGCGGTTACCAACTCCCAACGAACCTTGTTATCAGTAAAACGGCACATGGGAACAGACTGGAATACTAATATTGACGATAAGGAGTACACTCCTCAAGAAATTTCGGCGTTTATTCTACAAAAGTTAAAGGCCGATGCTGAGGCATATTTGGGCTCGGAAGTAAAGCAAGCAGTTATTAC
>DUKK01000191.1:0-1302 GCA_013329355.1 Candidatus Poseidoniaceae archaeon
ATAATCCTTGCAGCCCCGGTTTTGGCCTTGCTGACACCAGATTCGGTATGCGTCCTCCCTTCTGGAAAGAGTAGTAGTCTACCACCATTGGCAATTTCTTGTCCAGCATTTTCTAACATCTTGCCGTTCTTCGATTTTGCTAGTTTGAGATTATCACTATCTCCAAGTCGATAAATCGGCAGACCACCGCCAGCACGAATCATTCGCCCGATGATTGGCAAATCAAACAGAGTATGCTTTGCTAAAATAGATAATCTTCCAGGTAAAGCTGCGTGAAGTAACATTGGATCGATTAGCCCACTAGGATGCCACGAAACAAAGATGATACCACCGTCATGTGGAAGGTTTTCGTTGTCGACGATTTCCAACTCTCTAAACCACACAGACATAAGCGAGCGGTTGAATCTACGCAGTAAACGATAAGTGACGGTTAATTTTTGTTGCTCCTGACCTTCAGGGTCTCTGAGCCATGACATACGGCTCGGCTACAACTTGTTACTCTTTACTTCACCGCTCGGCAAGAGATTACATGGCGTATTTTTGCCATTAATCTTCATATAGGTCTTCTTGATTTAGTTTCCGCTGATTGACAAACAGAGCGATTGCCGAAGCAACCGAAACCGCGATGAAAGTGAATCCTGGCGTATCTTCTACGTCTTGTTGATAGGCTGATGCGGTATCCATCAGCATGACATCGATGGTTACCAATGGTGATGAAGAGTGCCCGCCGCTTTGGTTTGATTGTAATCCTCTAATTGAGATAGTGTGGTTGCCTTCCAAATCTATTCCTGGTAGGTGTTGAAATTGCTGAATCAAATCGAGTGCAGTAATCTGACCGCCTGTGTCACCTGAGCGATAGGATTGAAGATTTGTCCAATCGTCGACGATATGATTACTACGCCACTGAATTGATTCGATATCTCCACTAGTGCTGAACATAATCGATTCTTTTGGTGTTAGATGGGTATGTGCATTATCATGGGTTGGGTCGCTATCGATGACTATTTGCATCGAATCATCGAACACGTAATACTTTTCAGCAGCGGCTAAAACCGCCTCCGGTGCCCTAACTTCACCATGTCCGTAGACGTTGTTCTGTCGGTTCTTAGTGACAAGGTTTTGCGCATCGTTGTCATCACAGCCGTCAACTCCAGCAGGGTCTCCCATGTAGGTACACGCTCGATATTCTGCGGTTTCTTGCATGAAATTCCTTACTTCAAAGGGACTCAGGCCTGGATTTGCTTGCAGCATCAGAGCAGCCACTCCGGCTGCCCCCGGTGTTGCCATCGAGGTTCCAGAAAA
>DUKK01000191.1:1704-5312 GCA_013329355.1 Candidatus Poseidoniaceae archaeon
TTTTCTTCAGTTGGCCCCTGGCTTGAATATGATGCAATAGAGGAATCCTTGTCGAGTGCTCCCACTGTTATGGCGTCCTCTGCACTACCAGGCGTGCCAATAGTGCCTCGACCTGCGGAGTTTCCAGCTGCAATGAACAGCGTAATATCGTTGTAAACCATTTCATTAGCCATTCTGTTAACACTATCTTCTTCCGATGACTGCCACTCAATTATACCAAAAGCACCAAGTGACATCGAAGCGACTCTGATATTGAACTGATAGCGATTATCAATAGTCCACTGCATTCCGGCCATGACCACGGCAAAGGAACCCGAGCCACCGGAATCCAAGACTTTCACACCGACCAATTTTGCCTGTGGTGCCATTCCCGGATCTTCGAATGTGGGAGCGCCAGTTCCGGCAGTAGTACCCGCACAGTGAGAACCATGACCTTGGTCGTCATAGGGAAATATTTCTGTGCCGTTAGTCAGACTGGGATTATTTACCGGATCATAAAATGCAATTACTTTCGGGTCATTGGTATCTGGGTCGTCATCTTGATCATCCAAGCTTGCGTGAGCCCCGTCGATACCTGTATCAATTATCGCAACTGTTGTACCTGAGCCATCGTATCCGGTTTGTTGCCAAGCACTATCTACGCCGTGTAAAGCAACCGCGTCGCCATTTTGAATCGACATGATACCATCAAGTTCCAGCATTACAACTCCAGGTAGGATACTTGCTTGGTCGAGTAGATTGACCGGTATTCGACCAGCAACAGCATCGATTCCCGGCAAAAACCATTCATGCTCATATGCAACATTTTCCGTCAGCATATCTACGTCCGCTTGGTCTGGTGTATGATCGAAATCAACGATAATTGGTAGTGTTCCTTCCTCAAGCAAAATTGGATTGTCAATGTGCTTCTCAATCATATCACCAATGCCATTTTTGTTACGGTCAACCGTGGTATCAACCCACCATCCTTCCTCCTGTTGTGAAACTACTTCGGCGTCGGCAGGAACGATTGCGCCGAGTGAAGGAAGCAGCATTAGCGAAATTAACAATATTGAGACCGTGTTACTCATTCTCGTCATACACTTAACCCCAATCATCACTGATTAATCAATAATTGGTATCTAAGTATTAAACCTGAATGGTCAATCTCGCCAAGTTGTCTGCTCATCGGCAAAATTGACTACGATTGAATGCACTGTGCTTGGGTATGCGCCCCAGTATGATTCGCGCAGCTCCTGATTTGCTGCCATGCAAGCCTCGACATCTGATGGTCTGTCAGACAGCGGTTCGGTCTGATTGAGATGGGCGATTAGCGGCTGAATATTAGATAGGTTAACCAGCCCCCATCCAGTTTGTGTACAGGGCATTACCGGTGATATGGGCATGGTTCCAGACGTTGGGTCCCAACCAAACTCGGGATACCACGCAGAGAGATTGATTGCTTGCCTAACATCTGCGTTGGATACGGAAAAGTTGTCCCCATCAACCAGCATCCCACCACGTTCCTCAGACGCACCGGAACTTGAATCTGTGAACTCATGTCGTAAACTCTGCAATACAAAGGAGATTATTCCCGCAGTCCGTGGAGTGGCGAAGGAGGTCCCTGATGTCTCATGATATCCATCTATGTCATCATGATTGGGAAGATACTGGGTCCAGTCAGCAGAAATATCTGGATAAGAGCCCGACATTATCTCTTTCTGATCATCACCCTCTTCTGCATAACCGGCAATACCGATTGACCATGGCGGCCCAGCCGTTGCGTCTTGAATTGCCGGAGATGGTGAATTGTCGGCGGCACCAGTGTGTAATTTGTTGTGGTCAACTACTGCCACTCTTGTGGCATCCTCTATTCCGGGTACTGGAACTGAGCCGATGGCACCAAATGAGGTAGATATTACATCAACTAAGGGCTGGTTTGCCGCCGCAAGAACTGCGCTATCGGAAAAGCCCTCAACAAAGAAAATCACTGCATCTGGATTAGCATCGATAACTGACCCGGTAACTGCGGTTCCGTGTCCATCTGAAGGATCATCCAAAATCAGGACACCCCCATCACCATCAGGCGAAGTCCCGATGATTTTTGTGCCAGGGAAATAAACGATGTCCGCGGTTGTCAGATTATCCCAACAATCCTCACGATCAGCTTCATATCGCTCCTCCCAGGTCCCGTTGAAAGTTAATTCACATATCCTGTTGACACCTAAGTCATCCAACAACCATTGAGGATAAGTATCGTTGGTCCTGAAGTGATCATGATATACATTGATTCCAGTGTCTATCGGTGCGACAACTGAAAATGCGCGCCATTCGTCTGAGGAGACCAATTCTGCAGAACTGGACACACTCTTCTCGCTGGGTGAGTAAGCAATCGCGAGGAATATCGCGCTAATTAGCAGGGATGCGATGAGTAATGTTGCCAGAAGATTCTTTGATGAATCATCAGGAATCAACTCAGCTTCAACAGCCTCCGCCATAGTAATGCCTAACACGGTCCTTAAATCAATATAACTAAGCGATGGACTATTGCTAAACTCTCCATTGGTTATATTGAAACACGATAGAATCCTGCGTGATAACATGGGGGATATACCGACTGAACATCTCCCGTTTCCCATACCTTCACGAAATCATTCGCTCTCGCAAGAATGGCGCAATCTAACCTTCATGCACTGGGAAGTAGACATCAATAAACTACAACCACATATTCCGGATGGATTAGAAATTGACACCTATGGCGGCAAAGCCTATGTCGGTGTCGTCCCGTTTATCATGAGAAATGTCCGGCCCAGATGGTTTTGGCCAGTCCCGTTCATTTCGACATTTCCTGAATTTAATATCAGGACATATGTGAAAAAAGACGACATCCCAGGAGTATTCTTTCTCACCTTGGAGGCGGAGAGCGTCATTACCTGCAGTTATGCAACCAAAGCATACGGGCTGCCCTACAATTACGCCAAAGGTAGTGTTGTCAAGCAGGACGATACTGTAAGTTGGCTAAGCCAAAGAAAATCAGGCGACATGAAATTAGCCGGCGATACGACAATATCGAGGACAAAAACCCATGCTCAGGCGGGTAGTTTGGAAGAATTCTTGTTCGAGAAGTATAGCCTTTACACCTGCAAAGACGGTTCAATAATGCGTGGTTATACCCATCACAAACCCTGGGAGTTCTGCTCGGCAGAGGTTGTATTGACCAACAATTCACTAACGGAAAGTTTTGATTTCGGTATTGCTGATTATACTAGTCCAGATTTAGTACATTATTCGGATGGCGTCGATGTTAGGACTTATTCTATAGAAATGGCAGAGCGCATTGGTAAGGACATAAACAGAGACTTCCTATTTCTGGATGGAGATTGTGGATTGTGCCATAGGCTAGCAAAATTTATTGATAATCGAAGTTCGGGAAATGCGAACCTTGGATATCGGCCCAACACTTCTGAAGATGCGCAAAATGTGATTATGACATTGCCGAAGAAATTTATCGCCGCAGATACGGTTTACCTGATTAGAAATGGGAAACCATTCATGAAGTCTAGTGCCGCCATAAGATGTCTACTATACATGAGATGGTATTATCGAATGTTCTACCCAATTTGCTGGCT
>DUKK01000192.1:0-6935 GCA_013329355.1 Candidatus Poseidoniaceae archaeon
GAGCCGGCACCAGGCTCAGTAACGCAATATGCTGAGATTTCACCATCACAAACTCGCCTCAAGAATTTATGTTTCTGTTCCTCGGTACCCCCATAAATGAGCGGATGGCAAGCCAGCATCGTAACTCCCGTGATGGTGGCAAATCCCGGATCACCACGACCTAGTTCTTCATTGATCATAACCTCATCCAAGTAACTTAGTCCAAGACCACCATATTGCTGAGGTATTGTGCAATTGAGTAAGCCCAGTTCCCGCGCTTTGTGAATAGCTGCTTCCGGAAATACCCCATTGCGGTCCCATTCTTCGGCATTTGGAATCAATTCATCGTCAGCAAACATCCTTGCTAACTCGACCAACATATCCTGCTCTTCTGTCAAAGTAAAGTCGACCATGTTGCTAGGCAAAAACGCTTACATTTAATCTATATGTTAAGATTAAATTGCAAATTCAGCGCTGTGTTAATACCATATTTTCTAACCACTGAATAGGGTCATACAAACTACGCTAAATCCCACTTAGGGCCATCTGGTGAATCTGTAACTATTACGCCCATTGAGTTTAGTTCATCACGGATGAGATCGGCTTTTGCCCAATCTTTGTTGGCTCTTGCTTCAGTTCGTTCGGCTAGGAGTTGTTCAACTTTTTCTGCCATCCCAGCTTTGCGCGGATCCTCCTCAGGTTCGATAAGCGCAAATTCTCTAGTCGGCAAAATCCCCAAAACTGCCCCAGCTGATTCTTCTAGCCAATCAACTGCATAATGAGCGAATGCGTCACGATCTGTGTCATCCAGACCACCACCTAGAATCTTGGATATTTCACGCACGCCACCAAGGACCTTTGCGACTGCATCACGTGAATTAAAATCATCATCCATGGCTTTAGCAAAACCTTCGCCTATCTTTTCCAACATCGCCAGTGACTTGATTAGTGGTTGCTGTGAAGTAATATCGGGTTGTGGTAGTGCTATTGGTGACTGAGTTGTCATCCCTTTCAAGGCGTTGATGTAGCATTCTAATACACGGTTGTAATTACGCTCTGCATCCTTTAGTAGCGACTCATTCATATCAATTGGTGATCGGTAGTGTGCGTTAATGAGAGCAAATCTCAACACCATTGCGTCGATTTGTTGTAATATATCTTTGATAGTCCAAAAATTTCCTAAGGACTTACTCATTTTTTCCCCATCGATGTTGACAAAACCATTGTGCAACCAATGGTGAACTATCGGAGTACATCCAGTGTGGCATTCACCTTGAAAAATTTCCGCCTCATGATGCGGGAAACGTAAATCATGACCTCCACCGTGAATATCGAATTGTTGACCGAAATGGTCTAAGGACATTGCCGTACATTCAATGTGCCAACCTGGCCTACCTGGTCCCCAAGGAGAGTCCCACGTCGGTTCATCAGGCTTGGCTGCCTTCCACAAAGCAAAATCCTTGTGATCTTGTTTGCCAGAACCAGTATCCTCAACACGACCGCCAGCACCAGAGCGAACCGAATCAATGTTTTGGCCAGTTAGTTGTCCATATTTCTCAGGAGCTGAGTTTACGGCAAAATAAACTCCATCATCAGCAGAATATGCGTGTCCTTTGGCAATTAGATCTTCAGTAATTCTAATCATATCATCCACATATTCGGTACACCGAGGGTAATCATCAGCCCTCAGGATGTTTAACGCATCCATATCCTCGTAATATCCAGCAATATTTTCATCCACTAGCTTGCGCCAATCCTTGCCAGTTTCATTGGCCCGCTTGATTATTTTATCATCAATATCAGTGAAGTTCTGTACGTAATGAACGTCATATCCTGAGGCTTCTAACCAGCGATGAATCAAGTCAAAGGATAGGTAACAGCGAGCATGTCCAAGATGACATTTATCGTAAACTGTAACACCACAAACATACATTGAAACTTTTCCCGGTTCCATAGTGCGGAATGGAACTTTTTCTCGACGACGCGTGTCGTGCACTCGCAAAGGCATTTGAAACAGACGACGGTGTTCACCATTACACTTGAAGGTTATAGATACGATTGGTCTCGGAGTGACTGGTGTTGCAGTGCGAAATGCCTCAAACGGGTTCATTATCGGCGGCAAATTAATTCCCGACCGACTGATTATCCGGACCAGTTGGCTACTGCCAACCATAGTTGTGCCAATTTCGATGATAATCCATGTCTTGGCAGGTAATGCACGAGACTTCCCCTTTTTTATCTCTGAGGCAGATTATCCAGGGTTAGAACGACTGATTTTCACCACTGGCTTGGCTATATCAGGGCCCATTCAGATGCTGTTCGCTTATCGAATGTGGTTTGAATATCGTAAAATTAAGCCTAGTAAACTACTCACTATCGCACTCTGCTGCGGCCTATTTACCGGAGCAAATCTGTTTGTTATGTCATTCTCGGACATGTATGACCATTTTGTCCTCCACGTAATTACCGCATCAATGGTATTCCAAGTTGGGATGGTCTGGGCGGTTGTTTCTCACTTTGCAATCCCCAACGCAAATCTCCGTGGAAAACGGTTGCGAAGACTAAGTATTCTGGTATCGGTGGTCTCTTATGTAATAATGAATAACGCCGTCGTCAAAGCAATCAACGACCTAGAAGAATACGGCCTCAGTGATGATACAATATTCACTCTCGACCGGATACAACATGCAATCGATGTCGCAGCATATGCAGAATATGCACTCTTTGTTGGGTTGATTTTGTGTCTTTATTCCTTTGAGCAGGATTTTATTGCCCTCTCAAAATCAGTCGAGGAGTGATTGTTTGACGTTAACTATACTTTGTGTCATATCAAATACATCCGCTTCTTCTTTCGTCATGTCACCAAGTCGAATCGCTTCGGATAGTATACGGGGTGTCGCTTCAGGATGATACTGAACTGTTCTAATCGGCCTACTTGGATGCTCACAAGCCGCAATGGGGCAGTGCTCTGCGGAAGCTATGACGCTTAACTCACCTGAATCGACTACGTGGTCTTGATGAGTGAATACCGCATTGACTTGTGAGCCGTCAGCATAATTCACTTTGCTAACAAAATGACTCCCTTCTTTCGCCCGTTCCACTCTGCCGCCGAGGGCTGCGGCAATTATTTGATGGCCAAAACATATTCCGATTATTGGTACTGTTGCATTGCGAACCAGTTCTGCAACCTCATCCATCCAAGGCTCCCAAGACGATACGTTTCGCCTCGACCCTGTTATTACAATAAAATCACACAGGACTGGAAAATCTACTTCCCTACCAAAGCCATAATCAGTCCGAGTGTCAGTATGGGGGGACCAAAGCAGGACTTCAGGATTATCAAAATGGGAAATTATTTCTCGAACTCCCTCTTTACCAAACGCCTGTCTTTCGGCGAGTAAATCAACCACCAACAAGCGCATATTATCAGGCTTCCGCAGCTTCTTGTGCTTCGGTTTTCTTAGCCTCAATTACGGCGTCATTAGCTTTCAGTTGTTCCCAAACAATCTCTGCTATATCTTTGACTTCCATATCGGAACCAATTGCTGACAAACCGTCAGTTATCATCGTCGAACAAAATGGGCAGCCGACCGCAACAGTATCTGCTCCCGTTTCAGCAAGTTCCTTGGAACGGATGATGTTAACACGATCATATCCTTCGTCAACATGCTCTTCCATCCACATCTGTGCGCCACCAGCACCACAGCAGAATGAGTTTTTGCCAGTTCGCTCGGTTTCAATATCAACCCCGCCAATGGCATTTCTCGGCGCATCTAGTTCGCCCCCGATTCTGCCGAGATAGCATGGGTCGTGATAGGTCACTGAACCATCATGTTTAGGTCTGGGTAATTTACCAGCCACTTGTAGATGGTCTATCAGTTGGGAGTGGTGCATAACTTCGATATCCTGTCCGCCGTAGTCCTTGTACTCCTTGCCTAATGTGTGGAAGCAGTGTGGACACGATGAAACTATTTTTTTCACGCCGATTTCTTCAAAGGTCGCTAGATTTGTCTCTGCCAGCATTTGGAATAAATACTCATTGCCTGCGCGTCGTGCTGCGTCGCCGCTACAGCCCTCTTGCATGCCAAGGATTCCAACATCAAGTCCCGCCTCTTTCATGATGTTGATTGTATCCCGAGCCACTTTCTTATTGCGTTCATCAAAAGAGGCTGCGCAGCCAGCGAAGTAGATGTATTCCGCTGGTTCTGCAACTTTCACATCCAAGTCTGCAGCCCAGTCACCACGCTCATGTGACGGCAAACCGTAAGGATTTGAGTCTGATTCTAAATTCTCAATTGTCGCCATCAATGGCATAACGGTGTCCTCAACCCGCTCATCAAACTCCATTCTTTCCATCATTAGATGACGGCGAGCGTCCGTTAACTTGGGCACATGATCGATGTATATTGGGCAGGCCTCTACACAAGCATGGCAGGTCGTGCAGGCCCAGATGGATTCTTCACCGAACTTAGCGATGATGTCGTCTTCTGGAGTCTCTCCCTCCATCAGAGTGGTGTAGTTTTCGTTTGCATAATTCCTGACGTCATGAATTATTTGCATAGGGTTGAGGGCCTTGCCGGAGGCGTATGCTGGACATACGTCTTGACACCGTGCACAAGACGTGCAAGCCCAGCCGTCGATAAGATTACGCCAAGTCAAGTCAGTGTAGTTTGCCGTTCCAAATGATTCAACATCTAACTCATCCAAAAGCACTGCTTTGCCTGATTCGTCAACTTGCATTGGCTCCATAGTTGCCATCGGGCGCATGTCATGGAAGAATACATTGGGCAGTGCCATGACCAAGTGCATGTGTTTCGATAGCGGTATCAAGAACATAAATGTCGCAATTGCCAGCATGTGGGCCCAATAAGCACCGACCACCAAAGCAGTTGAGGGCACGATGGTATTGGCTACCCACGCGCCGATTGGCTCATAGGTTGAGGAGACTCCAGCCTCACCCGCTTCAACGAAAAATGAGGTAACGGTAATTGTCATTATCAAAAGGAGGATAATGTTACCTTCAAGCTGTGATTTTCCTTTCAATTTCTCTGGAGTAAAAACTACTCTCCGAGTCAAAGCCGCAACACAGCCTACCAGGGCAATGGTATAGCCAGTCTCAACCATCAAGTTCCATGGACCTTTTACTACTGCTGGCATAAAACTATGTGAAAACCAGTTGGCAGTAGCCAGGTCAAACATATCGGTGGATAGCATCAGGAATCCCCAGAACATCAAGACATGAATGCCACCAGCAACCTTGTCCTCTAGAACTTTCTTTTGGCCTAACCAACCAGTAGCAACTTCCTTGATTCTTGTTGGCCAGTTATCAAATCTATTATCCGCTTTACCAATCATCACTAGTCGGGTGGCTTTCCACACCTGATAGGAAAAAAATGAGACTGACACTGCGCCGATTACTGCCAGTATTGCCCATCCTGGAATGGGACCATAATCCATCTGTAATGGGTGTTCCATGATATCCCCTTGTCGGTGCTAATATAGCGGATAATAAGGCATCTATTGAAGTCACCGTATCAAAGCACAAATAAAACCACATGGTGAGGCTACCATACAAGCAGGCATAGTGGGTGTGTTGAATGAGTTATATTGCTGTAAGTGCGCCGGGAAAATGTATCCTTTTTGGGGAGCATGCCGTAGTTTACGGTCAACCTGCGGTAGCAGTAGCTCTAGACCAACGAATCACCGTCAAAATTCAAGTCTCACAAACTGGGACATGGTTACTCGATGGCAACCGACTGAATATGAACAGGAATCCTCATATCTGCGCGTTAATCGAGAAACTGTGGCCCGCTGAAATGGGTGCTCCACCACTCTCCATTCATATCGAGAGTAGTATACCTCGCTCATCTGGTCTCGGATCATCTGCGGCCTTATCCGTAGCATTTGCTGGCGCGCTACGGTTAGCAAGAGGCCGTTGGATTACCAAACATGGTAGTATAGAAAAAAGGCATTGGGCTGAAGGTTTTGGGTCGCATATTACAACAACGAATCCGTATGATTCAAGTCACGGGTTTTGTGTTGATTTACCAATTGGTGAATTATTTCATGTTAGCGGAGCGATGGCCGTTGATGATGACGAAAACGCCATACTGGCGCACGGCGTTGAAGCTGCGGCCCAAAATGGTCGAGCATCGCCTATCGATTCATCGACCTGCTCCCATGGTGAGATTGTGGTTATATCTGATATAATTGAGTCAGAATTAACCCATTTTTATGAGCGCAAGTTGACAACCCCTGAAGGCAACATAATCTGGCAGATTCATGGTGTTGAACTCAGCGATCAACCCGATGAGGTATACCTAGTAATCGGCAATACTGGTATCAATGCGCCAACGGGTAAGCAAGTAGCAAAAGTTGCAAGATTAATCAAGCAGCATCCAGAAAAAATTGAAGTTATTGAGACAATTGGTAAAATTGCCAGGAGAGGTATAAAAGCCCTGATGAGGGGTGATTTTGATGCTGTCGGGCGCACCATGAGCGAGAATCAGTTGATGCTGAAGAGCATTGGGATGTCGAGCCCGGAATTAGATGCGTTGATTAAGGCAGCAACTCCCTCATCATTGGGAGCAAAACTAACTGGTGCTGGGGGTGGTGGTTGTATGGTTGCACTCACTAGAAACCCACAGCAGACTTGCGATGCAATCGAATTAGCAGGTGGTAGGACATTGATTTCTAAATTGGGTAGCCATGGTTTTAATATCGAAACCAGTGAAATTAGCACAATTTGGATGAAAACGTAACACTGTGCGCCTGTAAAAGGCTAAAGGGAAAAGCGGCCCTTTATATACCTCTTATAAGTCGCTTTTAAACATGACAACTGATGAAGAACGTTTGACAGTAGTGAATGTAGTAGCAAGCACCAGGGTTGCCGAAGAACTCGATTTGCCTGATATTGCGATTCAACTCAACTGTGAATATGAGCCTGAACAATTCCC
>DUKK01000192.1:7257-7483 GCA_013329355.1 Candidatus Poseidoniaceae archaeon
GGAGTTGTATACCGAGTTACCGACCCAAAACTCGCCATCTTGATGTTTAGATCTGGCAGAGCAGTTTGCACTGGTGGTAAAGACGAGGACAATATCCACACAGGAATTGACAGAATGATCGCCGACCTGCGCGGCGCTGGAATCAAAACCTGGGACCTTGCTGACGTCGAAATTGAAGTCCAGAATATGGTGGCAACCTACGCCCTTCACTATCCAGAAGACTACG
>DUKK01000126.1 GCA_013329355.1 Candidatus Poseidoniaceae archaeon
TCAATAATTCCTTCATTGACTAGATTTCTGAAGGTCATTTCTCCTTCAGTTAATGCCTCTAGGTGTTGCGATGTCAATCTTGGTGCACCATCGTAAAGGATCATTAGCGGGCGGAGAATTCTGCCCTTATCGGTATTAATGAAGATGTCTCGATTTTCGCTATCATAGCGAATCGATACTTCGGGAGGGATTGTCCCACGACGTCGTGCGGACTTGAAGTGCCTGACAAGGTTAGTACCACGCTTATGGATTCCGTAAATGTCACCATTAACGTGAACTCTGTCTCCGTCACTCCAGTCATCTGGTTGATAGACATCGAGCTCGTCTAGCTGATTTCTAACATCTTGTTCGCTGATGTATTCAGAGACATCAATCATTTGCGCTGCGTTTTTTACTAAGCCACAGTTTTGTCCTTCGGGAGTTTCATTGGGACAAAGTCTTCCCCAGTGGGTTGGATGAAGGTCACGAGCTTCGAAGTGTGGTTGACTACGGACAAGTGGTGATGTCACTCTGCGCATGTGCGAAAGTGCGGCAAGATAAGTTGTTCTGTCTAGTAATTGGCTAACCCCAGATCGCCCGCCCACCCAGTTACCTGTGGCGAGTGCGTGCATGATTTTTGATGTGAGAACATCGGGCCTTAGACAGGAAGTTATTCTTAGTTCACGCTTTCTGTTGTGATGTCTTTCTAGCTGATACTTTAGGTCCCTGGCGAGTTGATTTGAGGAAACTCTGAACAAATCCTCAATCAAATCTCCAGCAAGTCTTACCCGCTTGTTAGCATAGTGGTCTTTATCATTAGGTTCTTTGGAGTGCATAGCCATCTCCAATACCTGTCGAACAATTCTGCCCAAGAATACTGCTTTCTTCTTGCGATCTGTTCCTTGGTCACCCAGGTGTGGCAGTAGTTCACGGTCTAACAGTTGGTCGACTCTAGCCTCGCGATAGTCTTTTTGTTGGCCTGCAGCAAATTTCTTTTGCAACCATTCATGAGCTTCTAGCATATTCTGGACGGCATATTCCTCGTTGTCATTGACTTCGTTGATATTTGCTACAATATACTTGAAGGTCTCAGTTGGGCCTGCGATTGCGGTAAAAATTTCTTGGTCATTATCTATTCCAAGTGCCCGCATCAGTAAAACGACCGGGATAGGTGTTGTTCCAGCAGTGCTAATTTTGACCATTAACATACCATCTCTGCGCTTTTCCACGGTCAGAGGTTTTCTCATACCGTCTTTTTGAGAAAAGATCTTGGCTACTTCTGTTCTCTTTGCGTATCTGTTGTTGATTTCTACAGTGACTCTGTTGGGAGCAAGGTCTTCAGTGGAAATTAACACTCTTTCTGTTCCGTTAATGATGAAATAACCACCTGGATCCAGCGGATCTTCGCCTTTTGTTTTGAGTAGTTCTTTCCACAAATCTGAATCCTCGTTTGAGGTAGTTGGATATAACTGCCTGTCACCAGCAATGTGAGCAGGATGCAGGTTACAGCGCTTTGAGCGGACCATTATGGGCATACTTCCGACTTGGACGCCTTCTTCCTTTGGGGACGGTATACCGTTTCTGACGATTTGAAAATCAATTGTTACTGGGGACATGTAAGTTAACTTTCTCAACCTGCATTCCATCGGACTGGATGGGTGCTCTGAGCCGTTTGCTTCCCTTATTGTGGGTTCACCCAATTGAATGTTCTTCAGCCTGATAACGATATCTTGGTCAACAACGTCTAGTTTGATAAAGCCACCTTCGTCATCTTCGACTTCTCCATCAATACCAACACGAATGTTCCGAATGATTTTTTCCATCCTTGACAGCATGTTGTCGCCGGCTGGAATGCAGTCATCATAAGATGCAATTTGATGATTAACTAGGCTTCGTTCTTTGAAAAATGATTGAATTATTTCCTGCATTGTTATCCCTCTTAGTTACCCTCTACGATTAGTCTGTAAGCAACCGTCTTTCCCGCAGACGGTGAGCGTCTTATGACCTTTACAACACGGTCGGCAATCCATCCCGCAGCCAACGGTTTGTGTTCTGGGTCAGCTGCCAATTTGGCGTTATCAATTGTCTCTGCCTCTTCTTTCAAGACCTGAACAACAGGGTCAGTGATTAAGACTTTTGGTAGAAGTTCTTTGGCGATTCTGTGGTTTCCCGTTTCGCTGTCTAATTCGAGCATCTGCCAGGGGGCTAATTCCGCTTTCTCGATTTCGAATTGCTCTTGTTCAGATATATTGGCCTCGCCAACTAGTTCTTGATGGGGAACTAGTTCATGATTCAAGGCATTGAATCTTAGGGTAATTTCCGGGCGATCAAATTCGTCTATCGCTCTGGATCTGATGGTTATTTTTTTGCTCTTTTTCTGAGCACGTCGACGGGATCCTTGCTCAGCAATGACCGACATGACATTGGTAAATGCCTCAGAATCTTTTGATGTGCCGAGGATCGAAGCAATCTCGTCGTGAGATAATGTCTTAATATCAGTCATGTTTCTGTCCGTCGCCAGTTTGTGGGCGAATTCTTCGGACACTCCCAACTCCATTAGTCGCTTTTTTGTTGCGCTTTTTACTACCATGCCAGACCCCGTGAAATGCCCGCGACTGGCTAGACCGGTAGCGAATCAGGCGGGCCCGACGGGGTTCGAACCCGCGACCGTCCGGTTAAAAGCCGGATGCTCTACCTGACTGAGCTACAGGCCCAACGTAGCAACTTGGGCTTGTCAGCCGACTTGCCTTGCGTTATTATAATTTCCGGCAGGGTGAACCCAGCCTCGCACTAGCGAAGCCCCACCAAATCAGGCCGTCTCGAGCATCTCGATGTTAAAAGCCCCTAACTGGGGTAATGAATAAAGGCTTCGCATTCAATAATTACGCTGTGAGCGGGCCATTATTCGACGACGATTCGGTTGCCAGAGAACTGGAATTAGTTGCTGGCGAAACAAAATCTATGAATTGGGAATCACCCACTGGTGAATTGTTCTCACTGCATTTACCACACACCGTCTATCCGCCTAGGGAGGATACTAGCTTTCTGGCTAAGAACCTCCTTAAACTTGGACCTGGCAAGCGCCGCAGATGCCTTGAAATAGGCATTGGAAGCGGTGTTTTATCTTTATTTTGTCATCGACAAGGCTGGGAGGTTTCGGCTTGTGACGTCAATCCGCTTGCAGTTGCTTGTGCTAAACAATTCCTAGAATCAAATCACGCTGCGGGTGTAAAGGTAAGAGAAGGAGGAATTGGACCCAAAAACGATGGTAAACTGGAACAATGGTCACCAAATGACAATTATGAATTGATATTTTGGAATATGCCCTACATGAGAGTAGATAGCAATGAGCAGGCTCATCTTGGACCCTTTGAAGAGGCGGCCCTAATCGACACTAGTAATACTAGTCTCATCTCTTTGACTCTATTGAATATCAAGAATCTAAGCCTGCTCAAAAAAACTGGACTGGTAATGCTGACGGTTGGAGAGCAATATGACGAGAATGAATTGATCAACCTTTGCGCAAAGTATGGTTTTGCTGGAAGAGTGGTTGACAAATTAATATTCGGAGATGGCGAGCAGCTGAGGATACTAGCGGTTTGGCACCCGTTTAGTCGCTACCCGTTGGTTCACAAAGATGTTGTCAGGTCAACCAATCTAGAGCTATTACATAACGACTGGCCTGTTGGAAGTTCTCTCGCTGCTCAACATCAGACTGACGGCTACGGCAGATATAACCGACTCTGGGCAAATGCTGCACAGTTGGTTGCATGTTCATGGAAAATCAAGTTGCCGGAAAAATTAACACCAGCAACCACACAAATTGTTCTGGGTTTCTTAGTTAAACAATCATTTGAATCAGTTCAACGGACACCAAAGACCAATATTGTGCTAAAATGGCCGAATGACTTAATCGTACTAACACCAGAAAAATCAGGGAAAGTCTCGGGTGTTTTGCTAGAATCAGTGTCCAATGGAGAAAACACAACAACCGTGGCGGGCATTGGTATCAATATTTCTGAGGGAGAAAAACCAGCACAGCACGATTTTTTCATTGGATATGCAGATTGGTTTTCTGACCAATTAACACCGAGTTACATGAAGGCTCAACTGCACTGCAGGATGGCAAGTGTGTTTGAATCTCGTGTTGATTTACCTTCAATGAATTTTGGGTCCATAAAAAAATCAGCCTTTCGCGCAATCAAAGATGGCTTTATGGCGAGTAATAATCTGAACTATAGAAATCGGACAATGACATTTAGGCGGCTGAATGATGATGGAACAATTTCGCTAGCAGACTCTGATGAAAAAGAAGTAATTATTGATGAAGGTGAATCACTGCAATGGTCATTCGAACGACTCTAGTTCTGCATCGATAGACACAGATCTCATCTCAAATCTACGTTTTTGTAGACCAAAAATCAGGATTGCTGCGCCGATTGGATAAATTATAAAGTCTAGCATTAGGACTCTTTTCACATCGACATCCACCTCACCAGAACCACTATCAAATGTTATGATAAGTTTGTATCCATCATAGCCATCCGATTTGAAGTAATCATCTGTCTCATCGCCGGATAATAGTTGGAACCCATATTGGTAGACTTGCTCTGAATTTCTGGTAATTATTGCTTCACCCTCACAATCTTCCTCACAAGCAATTAGAATGTTAAGTTCATCTCCCTTCATCAGGTTAACCGATTTTTCGTATGGGGTTTCATCTTCACTGGCTATTGGTATACTTTCAACCCAACCGTGAATGATGAATCCAGCACACAGCATGCCAATCCCAACCAAGATTAGCACATCACTAAACTTCATCGCATCAGCCGAGCCGCCTGCTCCCATGTATCTATCACACGAACTGTTGCAAATGAATCCTTCCTTATTCAAGGGAAAAAATCCTTTCTCGGACCAATCTAATTTTTCCGCTTGATGTGTAGCTAGTAAACTGATTACCATCGTCAATCAATTCGCCTTCCAGTATGTTCCTGATTTTGGGATAGTCAACTAGTTTGACCTCAATAATCCCAACACTACGTCCATCGCTCAGGTGATTTAGATTGAACTCGACCAAACGAGGTTTTTGGATTAAATCATAAGTAGCCAAGAACATCTCGAGTGTTTTTATGGCTTCCTGTTTAGATTTAATTCCTGCCGGAATTATTACCCCAACCCAACGTCGCTTCCCCCGCAATGCCTTGGACAAACGCTTCGCCATGCGAGTCGTTGGGGATAATTTCTCTTAATTTCTTTGGATAGTATGAAATCATTACACTCTTCCGCTAGGTTTGTCGAACTATGGCTGATGTTGAACTGTCGAATGAAGTATCTAGCGATGCTATTTTAAGAGAATATGAGAATCAAAACGTCTCTATGGTGAAGTTGGTAAAAACCCTCCTGTCAACCGCTACAATGCCTCATGTAGTAATGATCGTTATTGCATCCACTGTATTCTACTTGTTAGCTGGTCTAAACTCTCTCACTGTGTTTTCTTCCATGGCATTTACCAGTCTAGCGGTTGCATATGCAATAACTGCTCTTCTATCGAATAATAGGGTAGTTAAACAAATGATAACGCTAGGTGAAATCTCATCAGAAACTGACCAATACCTGTTAAAATCGACCATCAAGAAATTCAAGATTTGTCTATTTCCACTGGGCGTTGCTGTGGGGGTATTTTTTGTCATTAACACTCTGACTGGAGAAAACGGCATAATGCCGGGATCCAGTGATTTGATACCAACTGCCCTTGGTATGTTATTCATACTGTGGTCAATTATCCAGGGTAGTTCATTTAGCCAATGGGCTTCGTCAAATAGTGCGCAGAATTTCCAAACAGTAGGAAAAACAGGTGGTCTAAAATTATCGATTTTGACAACGATACTAGCAACGATTGTCTTTGGCCTGTTTCTTAGCACCTTATTTTACCAGTTGAACGATTTTGACCGAACTCTTACAGATTCCTTGCTCGCCTCTATTCCGTTCATAATGACAGTTGTCATTGTTACCGGTGCAAGTCTAGCATACTCACGAAAATTAAAGATTCTGGCGTCGATGAAGCCATCCCTTCAACACTTCAGCGGAAAGTTTTCGATGATTTGTCATTTATTTATCACCTGGCACTTATTAACAATTTGGCGACAAAATTTCCTCGACCCGTCATCTTTCCAAGTATTTCTGGAGGAAATAGTGTTAATGATATTCACCGTGCTTTTCGCCATTTGGTCGATGACCTCAAAAAGTTACAAAAGTAATTTCAGATTAATCACAGAGGACAACGCCTTGACCTGGGGACTATCTTTTGGTTACGCTTATGCCGGCAGCGTTGCGATGCTAACATCGTTTTTTGACGACATCAAAACTGTGATGCTGATTGGCCATTGTTTAGTTGTGTTAACAGTATTAATAATGCATAAAGTAACTCTCAGCAAAATAATCGGCACGGATGATTACAGCATTGTAGTGCGCCGGATAACCAGCAGTCAAAATGGAGAGATTGATGAAAATCAAGGGGATATTTTACCTGAGAATCTTCAACATGAAAGTCTGTCTGTTGACAATGCTTCAGATGTTTGGCAAAACGATGATGATGTTGATTGGGAGGCAGAAGAGTCCGGCCCTGAAATCG